>JALGUI010000391.1 GCA_029820915.1 Candidatus Zipacnadia bacterium
GGTGGACAGCTCGATAGCGCGCGAGTCCGATGGCGTGGTCTACATCCAGGCCGGCCCCGAGATCGGCGTGGCGTCCACCAAGGCCTACACGCTGCAGATCCTGACCATCACGCTCATCGCCGCCCACTTCGCCGACGTGCGCGGCGCCACGTCCGAGCACGAGCTGATTGAGCTGCGCCGGGCGATGCTCGGCCTGCCCGAGCAGGCGCAGATGCTCCTCGACCGCGAAGCCGACGTCAAGGCCGTGGCGGCCAGGTACTACGAATCGCCCAATGCCCTGTTCCTGGGCCGCGGCGTCAACCTGCCGTCGGCGATGGAGGGCGCGCTCAAGCTCAAGGAGATCTCGTACATCCACGCCGAGGGCTACTCGGCCGGCGAGATGAAGCACGGGAGATCTCGTACATCCACGCCGAGGGCTACTCGGCCGGCGAGATGAAGCACGGGCCGATCGCGCTGGTCGAGCCCGCTCTGTTCACCGTAGCGATCGTCGTCAAGGGCGACGTGTACGACAAGATGATCGGCAACATCCAGGAGATCAAGGCGCGCTCGGGTCCGGTCATCGGCGTGGCCTTCGACGGCGACGCTGAGATTCCGCGCCAGGCCGACGACGTCCTGTGGGTGCCCGAGTGCCCCGAGCTGCTCACGCCCATCACGGTCGCCATCCCGCTGCAGCTACTGGCCTACCACATCGCGGACATGCTTGACCGCGAGATCGATCAGCCGCGGAACCTGGCCAAGACCGTTACGGTCGAGTAGGCGCGCACACGTTGACCGCACGGATCGGCGGCGCCTCACCGGTGCCGCCGAGGCCGCTTGTCCGGGGCTGTGACGGGACACATCTCAGGTGATGGGAGGTCGGCCGAGCCACCATGAGCTGGTCTGGCCGCAGGTTGCTGGTGAACTTCGTGACCAACGTGGACGCGCGCGGCAAGAGCCCGCTGCGGGCCGGAAGGTCCCATCAGGGCTTCCAGCCGCCCACGGACATCTACGAGACCGCCGACGCCATCGTGGTGCGCGTCGAGATCGCCGGCATGACGGCCGAACAGATCTGCCTTGCGCTCGACGACAGCACCGGTCGCCTGACCATCTCCGGGCGGCGGGATGATCCTGCCGCCGAGGAGCCGCGGCGCTACTTCAACGTCGAGATCGAGTGCGGGGAGTTCGTGCGGGTCGTCCAGCTCCCCAGGCCGGTGGCTGTCGATCAGGCCGAGGCATCGTACGACCGGGGCTTCCTGGTCGTGCGCCTCCCCAGGCGGTCGCAGGGCCCCGGGCAGTCCCGCAACGTGCCGATACGCTAAGCGGCCCCCGCGCCCGGGTCGCGCGCAGGCCTTCAGGAATGTGAGCTGTCGTTGATGGAGCAGGACCAGGCGATGGTAAACGATGTCTCGGACGGGCCCTCGCTGCCCGAGCAGGTGCCCGTGGTGCGCCTGCTCAACGGCGTCATCTACCCCGGCATGCTGGCCCCGCTGACCGTCACCAACGCGCTGGACATGGAACTGCTCGACGAGGCCCTGAGCGGCGACCGCATGATCGGGCTGGTGGCGCAGAAGGAGCCGGAGGAGGAGCGCCCCGGGCCCGAGGGCCTGTTCCAGGTCGGCATCATCGCGGTCATCCAGCAGATGCTGCAACTGCCCAACGGCAACCGCAGGTTGCTGGTGCGGGGCCTCACGCGTGCCCGCTTCGTCGAGTGGACGCAGTTGCAGCCGTACCTGCGTGCGCACGTCGAGGCCATCGGGGAGCCCGAGGACGTGGACGAGACCACCCGCGCGCGCAATCAGGCGCTGCTGGACCTGCTGCGGCACTTGGTCGAGATGGCGCCGCATCTGCCCGAGGAGGCCTACGTCCAGGCGCTCAACACCGGCCATCCGGGCGCGGTGGCCGACATGATCGCGGCGCTGCTCGACCTCGAGATCCAGGAGCGCCAGCGCGTCCTGGAGACCGTCGATCTCGACGAGCGCCTGCGCCACGTCACCACGCTCATCACGCGCGAGATCGAGCAGTACGAGCTCACGCAGCGCATGCAGCAGGACGCCCGCGACGAGCTGACCCAGGCCCAGCGCGAGTACTTCCTGCGCCAACAGCTCAAGGCCATCCAGGAGCAGTTGGGCGAGGCGGAGGAGGAGCGCCCGGACCTGGCCGAGCTGCGCGAGCGGCTCGACGAGGCGAAGCTAACCGAGGAGGCGCGAGAGGCGGCCGAACGCGAGCTGAAGCGGCTGGAGAACATGAACCCGGCCGCGGCGGAGTACAACGTCACGCGCACCTACGTCGAGTGGCTGCTTGACGTGCCTTGGCTCGAGGGCTCCGAGGCGACGATCGACATCGCGGAGGCGCAGCGCGTCCTCGACGAGGACCACTACGACCTCGAGGATGTCAAGGAGCGCATCATCGAGTACCTCGCGGTGCGCACGCTGCGCGCCGAGATCAAGGGCCCGATCCTGTGCTTCGTCGGGCCTCCGGGCGTGGGGAAGACATCGCTCGGGCAGTCCATCGCCCGCGCCACCGGCCGCGAGTTCCACCGCATCTCGCTCGGCGGCGTGCGCGATGAGGCCGAGATCCGGGGCCACCGGCGTACCTACGTCGGGGCGCTGCCCGGGCGCATCATCCAGGGCATGCGCCGGGTCGGGGTCAGCAACCCCGTGTTCATGCTCGACGAGATCGACAAGCTCGGCAGCGACTTCCGCGGCGACCCGTCGTCGGCGCTGCTCGAGGTGCTCGACCCGCAGCAGAACAACAGCTTCAGCGACCACTACCTCGAGGTGCCCTTCGATCTGTCGAGCGTGATGTTCATCACCACGGCGAACGTGCTGGAGACGATCCCGCCCGCGCTGCTGGACCGCATGGAGGTCATCCGGCTGCCTGGGTATACGCGCAAGGAGAAGCTGCACATCGCCAAGCGTTACCTGGTGCCGCGCCAGCGCGAGGAGCACGGGCTGACCGCCGAGCAGTTCGGCATCTCCGACGCCGCCCTCGGGGAGATCATCGAGGGCTACACGCGCGAGGCGGGCGTGCGCAACCTCGAGCGGCAGATCGGGGCGCTGGCGCGCAAGACCGCCCGCAAGGTCACCGAGGGCGACGACCGGCCACCGCGGGTGAGCAAGCGCAACCTCGAGGACCTGCTCGGGCCGCGGCCGTTCTACTCGGAGGTCGCGGAGCGTACCGGCCGGCCGGGCGTGGCGTGCGGCCTGGCCTGGACACAAAGCGGCGGAGAGATCCTGTTCATCGAGGCCATGCAGATGCCCGGCAAGAACGGGCTGATCCTGACCGGCCAGCTTGGGGACGTCATGAAGGAATCGGCGCAGGCGGCGCTGAGCTGGGTGCGTGCCCACGCCGGGGAGTTGGGCATCGATCCGGACTTCTACGAGCGCACCGACATCCACCTGCACGTGCCCGCGGGCGCGGTGCCCAAGGACGGGCCGTCGGCGGGCGTGGCGATGGCGACGGCGCTCGCGTCACTGCTCAGCGGCCGCACGGTCAAGCCGAACATCGCCATGACCGGCGAGATCACGCTGCGCGGCAAGGTCCTGCCCATCGGCGGGGTCAAGGAGAAGGTGCTGGCCGCCAAGGCGGCGGGCCTGGACACGATCATCCTGCCCGAGCGCAACGCGGCGCAGGTCGGGGAGATATCGAGGGAGCACACCCAGGGCCTGACCTTCGTCTACGCCGACACCGTCGAGGACGTGCT
>JALGUI010000392.1 GCA_029820915.1 Candidatus Zipacnadia bacterium
GTTGCGCGCGGCCGCCGGGCCGCCGCGGCGTCCCTCCAGCAGCTCGATCGGCAGCGGCGTGTGCAGCTCCCGCACGGCGTCCGCCGTGCCATCGCTCGATCCGTCATCGACCACCACGACCTCGCGGATCAGCTCCGCCGCCTCCTGGCGTTCGAGGGCGCGGAGGACCGTGAGGAGCGTCTGGCGTCGGTTGTAGGTGGGGATGATGACGCTGTATGCGCCCGTCATGGCTCTTTCCGCAGACGGCTTCGGGCACGATGGTCGGGCCGCCGGTCCCCAACAGTGTATGCCATCCCCGGCGAGTCGGCAAGAGACAGGCCCCCGCACTGTGGAGGATGGTGCGGCTCCCAGAAGGGGATCGCATGAGCCAGGACATGAAGCCTCGCCTGCTCGTGATCGGCATAGACGGCGCCGACTACCTGCTGACGCGCCATCTGATGGCGGAGGGCGCGCTGCCCAATCTCTCGGCCCTCGCCGAGCGCGGGGCGTGGGGGCCGTGTCGCTCCACGACACCGCCCACGACGCCGCCGGCGTGGACCACCATTATGACCGGCAAGAACCCCGGCAAGCACGGCGTTTACGACTTCCTGCCGATGTCGGGCGAGGCCATGGAAACGCCGATCGCGGCCCGGCGCAGAGCGACCACGATCTGGCGGGCACTCAGCGACGCCGGGCTGCGCGTCGGGACCTTCAACCTGCCGGCGACCTACCCGCCGGAGCCGCTGAGCCGCTTCCAGGTGGCGGGCTTCGATGCGCCTGGCTTTGAGGCGTCACTGGGGCGGCCGAGCGAGGCCTTCGACGTCCTGCGCGACGCCGTGGGGGAGTACGAGCTCTGCCCGTTCTCGATCCAGGACCCTGACGGCGACCGCGATGCGCTGGTCCGGCACGCGGACATCCCCCTGATCGGGACCGATGCGCTGCTGCGGGCCTTCCCGTGTGACGTCTACATGGTGTCCTTCCAGATCGTGGACTGGGTACACCACGGCCATCTGGGCCGTGAGATGGCGCCCATGGCGCCCGGCGACCTCCTGCCGGACGGCCACGTCATCGAGGCGTACCGGCTGGTTGACGACCGTGTCGGCGCGCTGCTGGCACGGTGGGCGGAAGATGACACGACCGTCATCGTGATCTCCGACCACGGTGGCACCGCCGCGGACAGGCTCGTCAACCTCGAGAAGCTCTTCCTCGAGGCCGGGCTGCTCGCGTACACCTCCAGGGGTGACGGCGAGGCGGGCGCCGCCAACCTCGCGGGCAGGCGGTCGCGAGCGGCCGGCGCGCTGCGCATCTGGCTGGGCCTCAAGCGCCTGCTCCCGGTCGCGGCCCGCGCGCTCGGCCCGCTGGCGCGCCGCCTGCGCTCGCGCTTCGCGTCCTACCAGCAGGATGTCGCCATCGACTGGTCGCGCACGCGCGCGGCGCCGTGGGGCAAGTACGCTCAGGTGCGCATCAACATCGCAGGCCGCGATCCGCACGGGATCGTGGCCCCGGGCGAGGTCGGCGAACTCGCCGACGATATCTCCGACCTGCTGCTGTCTCTGCGCGATCCCGTGACGGGTGAGGCCATCTATCGCCAGGTGCGGCGCAACGAGGAGCTGTACTCGGGCCCGTTCTCGGCGCTCGGCCCGGACCTGTACGCCGTCCCCACGCAGGAGCGCTACCTGACCGTCAGCGCCCGCTCCGGCATGGCCGAGCTGCCGCTGATCGATGTCCAGCCGGAGCCGGTCGTCGCCCTCGACCCGGCCTGGGGGGTGCACTCATCACTGGGCATCATCATGCTGGCCGGGCCCCTGGTGCGGGCCACTGCGCGGGTGGCGGACGCCTCGGTCGCGGACTTCGCTCCCACGGCCCTGCACCTGCTGGGCCAGCCGCTGCCCGACGACCTTGACGGACGCCCGCTCACGGAGGTGCTCGCGGGGGAGCCGGCGGGGCGCGAGCCGGCAACGTGCGCGCCATGGCCGGAGCCGGAGGGAGTGGGGGAGGGCGGCTACTCCACCGCCGAGCGTGAGGCGGTGGAGAGGCGGCTGCGCAACCTCGGATACATGTAGCAGCCCCCCGGCGGCCCACGCATCATATATGTCCTTTGTGTGACCGAGGGCCGCCTGACAACTTCGAGGCTCACGAGCGTCACGGCACGCGCCTCGCCTGGGCCTGGCTGCGGCGGTCGCCGGGCGCTGCTGCCGCTGTGGTGTGCCGCCGACGCCATCGTCGGCGGAGTCAGCCTCGCCTCGCGCGGGCGTTCCTTAGCCGTTCACCGGGCCGGGCCGGAAGCCCGGCTTACGCGAGGGAGGTTCTGGTCGTCCTGGAGGGCCGGGCCTACGCGCCCGCCCGGTCGTTGTGACGGGCTGGAAGCCCGTCTTACGCGAGAGAGGCGCCGTTGTCGTCATGCTGTGGCCCCGGGTCGCACAACGACGGACGATAAACAGGCAGGAATGCCTGTTCCACGAAACGGCTCACGCAGGTGCGCAGCGGGAGTGCCGACCGACCATGAACCGCCATGATGCAGGCGGGCGGGGCTGCTCGGCACGCGACATGACATAATGTATGTTATGCGCATAACCGTGAGTCTGCGGCTCCATGAGGGGCCGTACGTCCACCTCGCCCCCATCGCTCGCTCCCCGTGAAGTGAAGAGCCCCCGGCAGGACGCCCGCCGGGGGCTTAGTCTAGCGGTTGTGACGTCAGCGCCTAGAAGCAGCCGGCGACGCCGATCGCGGCCTCCTCGCCACCGTCCAGATCCTGGAAGGAAGCCGAGAGCTCCCAGTTGGCTTGGCGGTAGCCGGCGCCCGCGGTGAAGTCGCCGTCCCTGAGGCCGGCGCGCACGAGGAACGCGGTGCCCTGAATCGGGAGTTCCGCGCCGACGTTGACCGTGGACTTGACCTCCTCCGTCACGTCAAGCACGTCCACGCCGACGGTCAGGCCGTTCGGCATCATGATGGACCCGCCGATGTCGTACCAGGGAGCGGCCGCCATCTCCTCGGTGATGTCCCGGGCGACCGCGCCGATGCGCCAGACGTTGCTCTCGTCGTCCAAGCGAATGTACATCAGGCCGATGTTGATGAAGGTGTTCTCCATGTCGCCACCGAGCTGTCCGGCGGCAACGCCCTGATCCTGGTGGATGACGGAGACGCCGGCGCTGAACCCGGCGTCGCTGATCGGCATGCCGAAGCCGCCGCCATACGCGTCACTCTCGGCGGCCCCCATCTCCGAGTGCCAGTAGCCGGCGCCCCAGCCCTGAGTGTAGTCGATGCTGCGGGTCGAGTAGAAGATGCCGTAGCGGTCCCAGTCGGCATCAACCGAAGCCACGCCGGACACCATGCTCGGCCACTGGGAGTCGGACATCCCGAATGGGTTGATGAAGCACAGACCCGCCGGGTTGTCACCGAACGCCTGGCTGTCGTCGGCAAGGCCGACGCCTACGCTACCCATGGCGGAACTGCGGGCGTTCTGCGCCAGGACTGGTGTCCCCACCAATGCCACCAATGCGACTATCATCACGATCCACGTCAGATTCCTCATCGCTTCTCCTCCTGTTCGATGGTGCGGCAGACTACGCCATTCATACTTGGCGGGACGAGTGGGCACAACGGCCCGACGGTCCCCATTCCGGGGGATTAGACAGCCCAAGCGTGACTCGGTTACGCCCCGCACGTCTCCCCCATATTCCCGGTTCTCTCTTGCTGAACCGGCCCAACGCCCCAACGCGTCGCCCTCCGGCGCCGACCACCTGCTTGCAGGGGGCGCCGGAGGGCGGGTGATCCGCCGCGCACACCTCAGGCCTCGGGCTGCCGATCGGGGCCCGGGGCGATGGATCGGGTCGTGCCGGCTAGAAGCAGCCGGTGACGCCCACCACGGCCTCGCCGTCGCCGGCGGTGTCCATCCAGGCGGCATTGACCTCCCAGTTGCCGACGGTGTAGCCCGCGCCCGCGGTGAGCTCGTCGTCCACCAGGCCCGCCCGCACCGTGAAGGCGGTCATCGGGAGAGGCCACTCGGCGCCGATGTTGAGGCTGGTGTCGATCTCGTCGGCGATGTCGTTGATGTCGGCCGCGAGCAGGAGCCCGGTGGGCAGCCTGACGGA
>JALGUI010000393.1 GCA_029820915.1 Candidatus Zipacnadia bacterium
CGCGCTGTCTGACCCGGACCCCCGGCGCGCCTTCACCGGCGAGTACCGGAACGAGCACTCCGACGGCATCTACCACTGCGTCGGTTGCGGCGGCCACCTCGGCCACGTCTTCAGCGATGGCCCCGACCCCACCGGCCTGCGCTACTGCATCAATTCCGCGGCGCTCCACCTCAACCCTCGCGACGACAGGCCCACCGAAGCACAGTAGCCGAGCAGGCGCAACCGCCAGCGCCTCCCCCACCCCCGGCGAGAGGGAATGACCCTCCGCGCACGGAAGGACCGCGAGGAGGCGGCGGCATGTACGGCGATCCTGTGCTGCGCCGGCTCGAGGCTCTCTGCTGGTGAGAGGATGACGGAGATGACGCTCAGGCGCCTGCTCATCGCCGCGCTCATCGCGCTCTGCATCGCGCCCGCGCTGGCCTTCACCCGCGACGAGGTGCTGCTCTACGTGCCCTTCGACGGCTCGCTGGAGCCGACCGTGGCCGCCGGGAACCCCGAGTCGAACGTGACCGGCAGCTTCGAGTTCGGCGAGGGCGTCGTCGGACAGGCTGTGCAGACCGGCCTCGAGGACACGCTGCTCCGCTACGCCACCGAGGGCAACATGAACCCGGACGAGGGCACGTTCTCAATCCTCAATCTGGGTGCAGTCCATCGACTGGACGCTGGAGGACGCGCCGAAGATCAACCGCTGGTGGATCGACGTCCCCGGCCCCAGCCGCTTCATCATCTACCACTACCTGCACTCGGGCGGCATCTACTTCTACCACATGGACGTGCGCAAGGAGCGGCCGAGCATCATCACGGCCCCCGGGCCCTGGGAGGCGGGCGAGTGGAAGCACCTCGTCGGCACCTGGAGGCAGGGCCGCCTGCGCTTCTACGTCAACGGTGAGAAGCTGCCCGAGGAGCTTCAGGTCGAGCTGGGCCCGCTGGGCGAGTGGATCATCCTGGGCAACCCCAACCATCACACCGGCGCCGAGCAGCGGCCGGACACAAAGCTCGACGAGTTCTACGTGCTTTCGCGCGCGCTCGAGGACGTGGAGGTGCGCGCGTTGTACGAGCGCGGCCTCGGCGAGAGGCGCGCGGCGCTGACGGTCCCGCCGATCGCCGCCCCGACGCTCGATGGCGCGCTCGGCGAGGGCGAGTGGGCCACGGCCGCGGCCGTCACGGGCTTCACCAACCGCGTGACGGGGCTCATGGACGCGGAGCAGGGCGTGGCGTGGCTGGGCCATGATGGCGAGAACCTCTATGTCGCGCACCGCTGGCCCATCCCGGAGCGGGTGCGACAGCAGCCCGACAACTACAGCTTCGGCGCCTTCCGCAAGGAGGCCGCAGACCGCGACGCCGCGCTGCTCGCCGAGGATGACACCGTCGGCGTCGAGGTGCGCGGGGGCGACGGCGTGACGCGCCGCATCGTGGCCAACGCCGTCGGCGCGATCGGCGACTGGATCGACGGCGACGCCGCGTGGGACAGCGGGGCCACCACCGCCTGCCGGGTGGACTCCGAGGCATGGGTGTGCGAACTGGCCGTCCCGCTGGCCGGCCTCGGACTGTCGGCGGGCGATGACTTCGAGCTGCGCGTGATCCGCGACCACGCGCTGCTGCGTGAGGACCTGGTCGCCTGGCCGCACCCGGACGCGTGGGCGAGCGTGACGCTGGCGGAGGGCGCTGGGGCGGTGCAGCTCACGTCCGTCGGCCGGCCCGCCCAGGGCACACTGCACCTGTCCCTGACCGCCATCGGCGCCAAGGCGCGGGCATCCGTCGCAACCGACAGCGGCGAGGTATCCGAGCGGCGCGCCCTGGCCGCCGGCGAGGAGCTGGTCGTCGAGCGCACCCTCACCGACACCTCGGTCACCTCCCTGCAGGTGGAGGCAACGCGCGGCGACGAGAGGCTGCTGGCCGTCGCCATGCCCTTCACCTACCCGCCGATGCTCGAGGTCGCGTACTTCCTCTATCCGTCGAAGGACCTGCTTGAGATCGTGCTGTCCACGCGCGGGGCTGCGTCGGCGGCGCCGGCGAGCATCGAGGTCGCGCCCGCCGAAGGCGGAGCCGTCGTCGCGAGCGCAGCCGTCGAGGGCGGCCGGGGCGACGTGCGCATCGCCGAGGTGTCCGTCGCCGACCTGCAGCCGGGCGACTACGCGGCGACGGTGACCGTCGGCGAGGGCGAGCGACCGCTCGGCGTGGAGGCCGTCGAGTTCGAGCTGCTCGACCGGCCCGAGTGGCTGGGCAACACCATCGGCATCATCGACTACGTGCCCGAGCCGTGGACGCCGCTTGCGTATGACGGGGACACGGTCTCCTGCTGGGGTCGCACCATCGACCTGACCGGGTCTCTGCTCCCCGCGCAGATGGTCTCGCAGGATGAGGAGTTGCTGGCCTCGCCGGTCTCGCTGGTCGCGAGCGTCGGCGGCGAGGAGCACCGCCCCGGCGAGGCGCAGGTGGAGTGGACGGAGCAGGGCGAGCAGCGCGGCGAGTGGCGGTCGAGCGCCGCCATCGGCCCCGTGCAGGCGCAGGTTGATGGCTGGATCGAGTTCGACGGCTGCATGTGGTTCGAGGTCACGCTGTCCGCGGATCGGCCGGTCACCGTGGACGGCCTCCGCCTCGAAGTCCCGATGGCGCCGGGCAGCTCAACGCTCATGTACTCGGGCAACTACCGCACCATCGACACCGGCGCCACGCCCGCCGAGCCGTGGGCCGCCGCCTTCACTGCATGCCTGGGCCTGAGCAACGAGCGCGTGGGCCTGCAGTGGTTCGCGCAGTCGCGCCGCGGGTGGAACCTGGCCGACACCGAGCGCGCGCTTGAGGTGATCCCGGCGGCGGACGCCAACACGCTGATCGCCAACATCATCGACACGCCCACCGAGATCGCCGAGCCGCGCACCGTCTGGTTCGGCCTGCACCCCGCGCCGGTCAAGCCGCCGCTGGCGGGCCGGCGGATGCTCCGTGCGGGCCTCGGCAAGATCGAGGGTGAGCCGCGGGCGAACCTCGCGCTGTGGGTGACGGGCTGGTGCCTGGGCTGCAGCTACGCGCTGCCCATCAACGAGCAGACCCGGGAGTGGAACGCCAACCGGCGGGCGGAGGGCGCGCGCAGCCACGTGTACACGCGCCTGGCGGAGTGCTCGGTGAGGGGGCCGTGGTACGGCTACTTCCGCGACGAGTGGCGCATCGACCCCGGCCCGCGCATGGACTGCAGCCCGGACGAAGAGGACTGGGGCAAGGCCAACCCGGTGTGCCAGAACTCCGCGAGCTGGCGCGACTGGACCGTGTGGTCGTTCGCGCAGGCCATCCCCGACGTCGGCGCGGATGGATGGTACTACGACGTGTCGCGCCCGGCACTGTGCAGGAACCACCATCACGGCTGTGGCTTCGTCAACGAGCGTGGCGAGTGGGAGCCCGAGGTGCAGATCCTCGGGGCGCGCGAGCTCCACAAGCGCATGTGGATCCTGGCCCACGAGGACCTGGGCGTCGAGATCAGCCATCACATGTCCGGGCACCTGTGGACCGCGACGCAGTCCTTCAGCGACATGATCATCGACGGCGAGAACTACGCAAGCACGCTTGAGGACAACTACTACGAGATACTGTCTCTCGACAAGTTCCGCGCCGAGTTCATGGGGCATCAGTGGGGCCTGACGAGCATCTTCCTCCCCGAGTTCTCCCGCGCCCAGCTCACCCCGGAGGGCAAGGAGCTGTACGAGAGCCCCGAGAAGCTTCCTGAGGTGCGGCACCTGGCCGGGATGATCTTCCTGCACGACTCCGTCCCCTGGCCCTCGTACTCCGACCTCACGCCCTACCAGACCATCTGGGCGGCGCAGGACGCACTGGGCTGGAGCGACGAGGTGGACTTCCTCCCCTACTGGGACAACTACTGGGACAATGCGCAGTACCTCCAGCCGATGGGCGAGGCGCTGGTCGCCTCGATCTTCCGCACCGAGGGCCGGGCGCTGGTGGTGCTCTTCAACAACACCGACGAGGAGCAGCAGGCGGAGTTGACGTTCGACCTCGCGGCGCTGGGCGTGCAGGCCTGGTGGCTCGTGGACTTCGAGACCGGCGAGGCCTTCGAGCTGACCGATGGCGCGACCACGGTCCCGATTGTCATGCGCAACTTCCGGCTGCTGATGACGGAGTAATGCGCACTTCCGCAAGCTCGTCCAGTCGTCGTAGGGCAGGCATCCTGGCTGCCGGTGATTGTCTCGCAGGCTGGAAGCCTGCGCCACGATTGATCCGAGGGAGTGACACCACCATGCTGCGCATCGCACTTGCGCTCACGCTGCTGTCGGCGGCGGCCGCCGGCGCTCAGGACATCTTCGTCTATGACTTCGAGCAGTCCGAGGACTTCGCCGACTACGAGGGCCTGTCGCTCAGCAACGCCACGGCCGAGATCGTGACGCCCGGTGCAGGTGGCGAGGGCCATTGCGTCAGGGTGCCCTCCGTCGAACGCCGCGGGTCCTGCGCCCTGGTCGTCAGCCGACCGATGCCCGTGGTGAAGAACCTGGTGCTCTCCTTCGACTACCGCACCGAGATCGAGGAGGGCATCGATGGCAGGTACCTGGGCATCCTGTTCTTCGACGCCGACGGCAAGCAGTTCGGCCGCTGGGACCAGCCGTTCTCGGACGAGTGGCGCCACGCCCAGGTGCCCTTCGCCACGCTGTCATCGCCGAACGAGGGCGTGCTGGCGGTCGGCGGCGAGCTGGTCCGGCTCAACCTCTACGGCCGCGCGCCCGACGAGGGGCGTGCTGGCGGTCGGCGGCGAGCTGGTCCGGCTCAACCTCTACGGCCGCGCGCCCGACGAGGGCGCCATGATGACCGTGTGGCTCGACAACATCCGCCTCGAGGTTAACCCGATGCTCAACATCATCAGCGACCGGGTCGGTACCTCGTACGCCGATCCGCCCATGTTCGTGTGGGGGAACAGCATCGTCCGGAGCCGCCTGCAGTACTCGCGCTCGTCGGACTTCCCCGAGGACGCTACCGTCACCGCGACCACCGACTGGAACTTCCACACTCCCGCCGAGCCCATCGGCGCCGGCGAGTGGTTCTGGCGCACGTACACCGAGACCGAGCTGACTGAGGGCTGGGGCGAGATCCGCCGGCTCGTCATTCCCGAGGAGGCCCATCGCTTCACCACGCCTGCGGTGGACGCCGCCGCGCTCGCCGCCATGCCCCGCCCGCGGCTG
>JALGUI010000394.1 GCA_029820915.1 Candidatus Zipacnadia bacterium
ACCGCGCGTATGTTGGGCCTGTCACCGTAGGTCGTCACCACGGGGTACGAGTAGTCCGGGTCATCCTTGATGGCCTCGGTGACCTCGACGAACTCGACCTCGTCGGCGACGTCGGCCATGCGCTCGTGCATGTAGCGCATGACCGGGCCCTCGTTGCCGTCGGTGGACTCGAAGGCGATGAGTTCGGATAGCAGAGCGACCGCATCGTCATGCAGCGATCCGGCCGCGTCGAGGTAGCGCTTGGTCATTGGTATCTCTCCATTGCAGGTTAACGACGTTCGGTCCCACGTTTGTTGGGCCGTGACTCCCCGACGGCGTCAGATCTCCTGATCCAGCAACTGCCGACTGGCCCGGTCGAGGTGTTCGACATTCGGGATATCGTAGCGGTTGCCCTCCACATCCGTCAGCATGATATGCCCCAAGCGGGGCCGCTGGACCTTGTCGCGCACGTCGCGCATGACGAAGCGCGCCCGTCCCCGGTCGGTCTCGACGGTCCACTCGACGATGTCGTAGCGGTGCCGGCACTCGAGGATGCGGAGGATGTGCGGAGTGAGGTAGCGTCGCTGCAGCTCCTCCTCGACGCACTCACGCTGGTCCGCGCCGAGCGCGGCGAGCCCCGGCAGCATCCCGAGCTCCTTGTCCTCGTCGTCCACCACCGAGATCCACCGATCCGGCTCGCTGAGCGGGAACAGGCGGACCACGCTCACGTCCCGCCAGTCCGCGTTCCCGTCCCGGCGCATCTGCAGGCGGCCCTTCTCGCGCCGGAAGTCCACCGCGTCGGGGTCCAGCTCGGGCGGCTGCTCCGGCGCGTCGGGCGCGGCGGCGCCCTCGTCGGCGGCCGGACCGTGGAGATCTCCTGGTACGTTTGCACGAGGCGGTAGAACTCCCCCTCCGCGGCCAGCAGCTCGTCGTGACTGCCCATCTCGGCGATCTCGCCATCCTTGAGCACGATGAGCCGGTTGGCGTTCTTCAGCGTGGACAGGCGATGGGCGATGGCGAAGGTCGTGCGGCTGGCGACCAGCCGCGCGATGGCCTCCTGGATGCCCTTCTCGGTCTCAACGTCAACCTGCGACGTGGCCTCGTCCAGGATGAGGATCGCCGGGTCGTGGAGCACCGCGCGGGCGATGGCCAGCCGTTGCTGCTCGCCGGCCGACAGGCCCTGGCCCTTCTCGCCCAGAAGGGTCTCGTAGCCGTCCGGCTTCTTGATGATGAACTCGTGGGCGTTGGCGGCGCGCGCCGCCGCAATGATCTCCTCTCGGGTCGCGCCGGGCTTGGCGTAGGAGATGTTGTCGGCGATGGTGGCGGCGAACAGGAAGGTGTCCTGGGGCACGATGCCGATCTGCCGGCGCAGGTCCGCGAGCCTGATGCGGCTCAGCGGCTGCCCGTCGATCAGGATCTGCCCCTCGCCCACGTCATAGAAGCGGCACAGCACGTTGATCATGCTCGTCTTCCCGGCGCCGCTGTGCCCGACCAGACCGATCATCTCACCCGCCGCCACCTCGTAGGAGATGCCCTTCAGCACCGGCCGGTGCGGCTCGTAGCCGAAGGTCACGTCGCGGAACTCCACCTTGCCCTCGATGTCGGGCATGGGAACGGCGTCCTCGGCCTCATCGACCTCGGCGGAGGTGTCCAGCACCTCGAAGACCCGCTCCGCGGCGGCCAGCGAGCGAGAGGCCCAGTTCAGCAGCATCGACATGAAGCGCAGCGGCTGGTAGAACATCGCCACGTAGGTCAGGAAGGCCACCAGCGTGCCCAGGCTCATCGGGCCGAACAGCACCTCGCGCCCGCCCACGTACCAGACCAGCAGGAGGCCAAGCGTGATCACGAGCGAGATGCCGGAGAACAGGAGCGACCAGACCCGTTCCACGCCGGTGCCGGAGATCGCCAGGTCATCGGAGCGCGCGCGGAAGTCGGCGATGTGGCGCGGCTCCTGGGCGAAGGCCTTGATGACCCGCAGGCCGGACAGGCTCTCGTTCAGCACGGCGTTGAGCCGGCTCCAGCGGTGGAAGAAGCGGTGCATGTAATGGCGGATGCGCTTCCAGACCGCGGTCGAGAGCAGCACCACGAACGGGGCGGGCAGAAACACGAACAGCGCCAGCTTCGCGTTCATCACCAGGAGTACCACGGTGATGCCCACGAGCAGCAGCAGATTGGTGACGAGGTCCTGAGAGCCCCAGACCAGGAACTCCTGCAGCCGCCCGGTGTCCTGGTTGACGCGGGAGATCACGGTGCCCATCTGGCGCTTGTCGTAGAAGCCCAGGGACAGGAACTGCAGGTGCTGGTAGAGCTGCACGCGGATGTCATGGCTGATGCGATTGCCCAGCCAGGCCATCAGCCAACTCCTGAGGGCGCTGAGCGCGGCCATCAGCACATGGGCGACGAGCAGGGCCAGGACCAGCAGCCCCAGCAGGCCGAGGCGCTCATCCACCGGCCGCGCCGGCGGCTTCGGGGCCAGCACGTTGTCCATTAGTGGCTTCTGCAGATACGGGGGCACCAGCCCCAGCGCGGTGTGAAAGAGCGCCATCAGAGCCAGGCCCAGCGCCGCCCGCCACCGTGGCCCGAGGTAGCCGATCAGCCGACGAAGAGTGCGCGCGCGAGGCAGGCACGCCGGGCAGACCCTCGTGCCCTCGGCCAGCGGCAGTCCGCAAACGGGGCAGCGGCGCTCCTCCTCGTCCGGCAGCTCCGCCTCCTCGCCCTCCAGCCACTTGCCCAGCACCTGGGCGGCCGTGGCGAAGCGGGCCACCCGGGACGTGGTGTAGCGGACCAGCTCCACGCGCTCGCCATTCCGCGAGACCTCAAGAGTGCCGCCGTCCACGAAGGTCTGCGCCTTCGGCTCAGCGGTCTCGGCGAGCGACAGCTCGAGGCGCACATGTGGCTGCGCGCCGTCCTCGCTGACCACCCACAGCGCGGTCTCGCCGACCGCCAGCCACTCTCGCCCGAAGCGGCCGTCGGGGCGCAGGTCGGCCTCCGCGCAGAGACGTATCTCCTCCCCGAGGTCGATGCCCTCGGGCAAGGTCTCGTTCCACATCTGACAGCACTCTCCGCGACGTCACCGACGGGTATGCAACGGTGCCTGCATCGAGGCGGGCTCGGACCGCTACTCGCGGGTCACGGAACACCCGGCCGCAACGGTTGCCGGGCTGGAAGCCCGGCCTACGCGTCACGTGGTGCCTCTCAGTCCAGCGCCAGCACCACGCGCTCCATGATGTCGCACGACTGCTCGGCGAGGTCGCGCGTGATGACCAGCGGCGGGGCCACGCGGATGACGTTGCCGTGGAAGCCCACCGCCCCGCAGCACAGGCCCTCGGTGGCGCAGGCGTCGATCACCCGCCACATGATCTCCGGCGCGGGCTCCTTCGTGGCCTTGTCGGCCACGAACTCCATGCCCATCACCAGCCCCATGCCGCGCACGTCGCCGATGTACGGCGACTTCTCGGCCAGCTCCTGAAGGCGGCCCTTCATGTACGCGCCCATGGTCGCCGAGTTCTCGACCAGGTTCTCGCGCTCGAAGATGTCGAGCACCGCGTGGGCGGCCGCGCAGGACACCGGGTTGCCGCCCGTGGTCGATGACGCCTCGCCGCGGTCGAACACCTCCATGATGCGCTGCTCGGCCATCAGCGCGGCGGTCGGGATGCCCGAGCCGATGCCCTTGCCAAGGGGCATGAAGTTGGGCGTGAGGCCCTCATGCTCGGCGGCGAACATCGTGCCGGTGCGCCCGAAGCTCGACTGCACCTCGTCGAGGATGAAGAGCACGTCGTGCTCCTGGCACCAGGTCTGCAGCGCGCTCAGCCAGCCCTCGGGCGGGAAGATGAAGCCTGAGCCGCCCTGGTAGGGCTCGGTGATGACGGCGGCGATAGCGCCGGTGGTCTGCGTCTTGACCACCAGGTCGAGGAAGCGCAGGCACTTGAAGTCGCACACGTCAGGCGTGAGGTCGAACGGGCAGCGATAGCAGTAGGCGAAGGGCGACTGCACATGGCCG
>JALGUI010000395.1 GCA_029820915.1 Candidatus Zipacnadia bacterium
CATCCTCGCCCGCGGGCCGACATGCAGTGCGGTGTCTTCGTACCGGCGCCCCCGCCCTCTGACGCAGCCGTGCTCCTCACCGACGCTTCGGATCGTGCTCCGCTCGGCTCCCGCCTCTCGCAACGATGGGAGGCGGCGCCATCTCCCGCGGTGAAGTTACGGCGGCATCGTAACATCGCCCGGGAGGCGAGAGCCCGGCAGAGGAGTCCGCTGATGATTGAGACGACCGCCCGCCTGCTGCTGTCGCTTGCCGTGCTGTCACTGGCCTGGAGCGTGGCCCACGCCGGACGCGACGGCGGGGGCTACTACTCGGCCGAGCGCGTCGCGAACCTGCGCGCCAATACCGAAGCGCATGACTGGGCCCGCGCCAGGCGCGACGCGGCGGTGGCGAGCGCGGAGCCGTGGGTCGCGATGTCGGACGAGGAGCTGTGGCGGCTGGTGCCGTGCCAGAGCCTGCCGCGCTGCATCGACGTGACGATGACGGCGCAGCGGGGCGGGAACCTCCGGCTCGGCTGCCTGGTGTGCGGGGAAGAGGTCTTCAAACACGGGAACTACCCGTACAGGCCCGATCACTTCAAGCTGCCGTGGAAGCTCACGTGCCCGTCGTGCGGGACGGTCTTCCCGACCAACGACTTCGGCGCCTTCTACGCGAGCGCCATCGACGAGCGCGGCTGCTTCGACGCCTCGCAGGGCGACCGCAGCCTGCTGTTCAACGCCGAGCATCCCGACCCGAACGACCCGCTGCACACCTGGGGCGTCGATGACGGCTGGGGGTACATCGACGCGGACGGCCACGAGCATCGGTTCATCGCGTACTACACCTGGCAGCTCTGGCGGCAGGTGCGAGGGGGCCTGGGGAGCCTGTGCAACGCGTACCTCTACACCGGAGACCTGACGTACGCGCACAAGGCGGGCGTGATGCTGGACCGCATCGCGGACGTGTACCCCGAGATGGACTGGGCGCCCTACGCCGAGCGCGGCTGGTTCCACTCCGACGGCGGCTCGGGCCGGGGGAAGATTGAGGGCAGCATCTGGGAAACGGGCGTGATCCGCGACCTCGCCCGCGACTGCGACATGGTGGCCGACGCCCTGGACGACTGCCCGGAGTTGCTCGAGTTCCTGGCTGGGATGGCACAGCAGTACGATTTGCCGGGCGAGAAGGGCACGGTCGAGGACCTGTACCGTAACATCGAGGAGGGCATCCTGCGCACCGGCGCCGAGGCGCTCATCTCGCGACAGATTCACGGCAACCACGGGTCACACGAGAGCGCGATGGCGCAGGTCGCCATGGCGTGGGGCCGCGACCCGGAGATGACGCAGTGGCTGGACTGGATCTTCGCGGCCGATGGCGGCGCCATCCCCGGCACCATCGTTGGCCTGACCGACCGCGACGGCGTGGGCGCGGAGGGCGCGCCGAGCTACTCGCTGGGCTGGGCGACGAGTATCGGCCGCCTCGCGGACATGCTCGCCGAGTTCGAGCCGTACGACAAGCACGACATCTACCGCGACTTCCCACAGTTCAAGAAGACCTTCACCGCGGGCTGGAGTCTCGTGGCGCTGGGGCTCTCCACGCCCAATATCGGCGACTGCGGCTCGACCGGCAGCATGGGACGGGTGGCCGCCGGGGCCGACTTCATCGCGCGTGGCTACCGCTACCTGCGCGACCCCGCCATCGCCGTCGCGGCCTACCGCGCCAACAGTGACTCCGGCGCGGGCCTGCAGCGGGGCATATTCGACGAAGACCCCGACGCCATCGCGCGCGAGATCGAGGAGATCGGCGCCGGGGCGGCCGCGGCCGAGGGCGAGGGTGGCTTCAACCGCGCGGGCTACGGCCTGATGTCGCTCGAGCGCGGCCATGGCGCCGACGGCACTGCGCTGTGGATGTTCTACGGCCGCAGCTTCGGCCACGGCCATCACGATCGGCTCAACATCGGCCTCTACGGCTACGGCCTCAAGCTGCTGCCCGACCTCGGCTACCCGGAGTTCGCCACCTCGTGGCCCAAGCGCGGCGAGTGGACCGACAACACCATCTCGCACAACACGGTGATCGTGGACGCCTCGCGGCAGACGGCGAACTGGGGCGGGCATCCGGTGTTCTTCAAGACGCTGCCGGGGATCTCGGCCGGCGAGGTGCGCTCCGCGGATGTCTACGAGCAGTGCGACACCTACGCGCGGACCGTCGCCCTCATCAGCGTCGGCGACGCCGAGGCGTACGCCCTCGACATCTTCCGCGTGCGCGGTGGCTCCGACCACCTGCTGGACTTCCACGCCACGCCCGGCGACCCGACTATCGAGGGCCTGCAGCCGGTCGAGCAGGGCGCGGGCACCTACGCCGGCCCCGACGTGCCCTTCGGTGAGCGGCAGGATGGCGAGGTGCCGCTGGGCTTTTCGTGGCTCTACGACGTGGCGCGCGACGCGGCGCCGCCCGCAAGCTGGTCGGTGGACTGGCACGTGCCCGACGGCTACCGGGGCGCGAGCGCCGCGGACGACATCCACCTGCGCTACCATCACCTGTCGCAGGCCGACGAGGTGGCGTTCGCGCACGGCGATCCGCCGCAGAACAAGTCGGGCAACCCGCGGCGGCTGCGCTACGTGCTGGCGCGGCGCCAGGGGGAGGAGGGCCTGGCCTCGACCTTCGTGTCGCTGTACGAGCCCTACCGCGAGCAGCCGCTGATCCGGTCGGTTGAGCGGCTCGAGGCCGGCCAGGACGCGGAGGGCTTCGATGCGGTAGCGGTGCGCGTCGAGCTTGCCGATGGCGCGACCGACTACCTGCTGAGCTATCCTGGCGAACTCGGCGACTCGCCCATGGAGGTGGGCGATCTGCGCTTCCTGGGCCGGCTCGGCTTCATCCGCGTGCGGGACGGCGCAGTCGAGCGCGCGGCGCTGATCGCCGGGACCGAGCTGGCGCTGGGTGACTTCCGCGTTGCGGTTCCGGCCGCAGGGCTCACGGGCACGGTGGTGCGCATGGACCGGGACATGGAGGCCGACGCCCGCATCTGGGTGGACACTGAGCTTCCCACCGACGACACGCTGGTGGGGCAGTCGATCATCATCGAGAACGACGGCGCGCGCAACGCCTGCTACACCATCGAGCGCGTGGAGCGCGACGGGGAGCTGACGATGCTCAGCCTCGGTGACGTCGCCTTCGTGCGCGACTTCGTGGACCGGACCGACTACTCGCAGGGCTACGTCTACAACTTCGAGGAGGGCGCGACGTTCACGATCCCGCACCACGTCTTCGTGCAGCGGCGCGCGCCCACCGTGTGCGACGTCGCGACGACCGCGCCGGTCGATGTCTCGGTTGAGCACTAGTACTACGTTGTGGGAGTT
>JALGUI010000396.1 GCA_029820915.1 Candidatus Zipacnadia bacterium
TTCTGGAGCAGGTCGTGTGCGCGCTCGCGACTGGCCAGGCTTGCCGCCCGGGACTGGTGCTGCAGTTCCTGGGCTTCGCGCGCATGGGCGATGGCGAGGTTGTTGGCCGCATCGCTGCTCTCCTCGATCTGGTACATCCGCCGGAACGCGGCCCGGGCGGCCCCCAGATCGCCGAGGTTGTAGGCGCACGTGCCCAGGTTACAGAAGACGTCGGGGGTGATCTCCTCGAGCTCGATGGCGGCCTCCAGATGGCGCCTGGCACGCCTGAGCAGATCGCGCGCCTGCCCGACCAGCTCGTCGCTGTCATGCGCGTCCTGCACCGCCAGGCCCGCCTCGACCAGCGCCGTCCCGGCGCAGAACCGCAGGTAGCGGCCCGCCTCGACCAGCGCCGTCCCGGCGCAGAACCGCAGGTAGCCGTCCTCGGGGTAGGCCGAGGCGGCACGCTCGAAGCCCTCGGCGGCGGCCTCGAATTCGAGCCGCAGGTAGCGGTAGAGGGCGAGGTCGGCGGCCGCCTCCGCGGCACGTTCCGTGTGCGAGGCGGCCACCGTCTCCAATGGTTTGACACAACGGTGCAGCGCCCGGAAGAACTCCCCGCGCTGCTGGCGAGTCATGTCCCGCACGCGCAGTCACATCGCAGATGCGCGGAGGCTGCAGCTTGCGCTGGCCCACCGGCTGCCCAGCCCATGGTCGGTGTGTCTCCCGTCACCCGTCGCACTCTCGGAGGATCGCGGAGACCTCGCGACCCAAGCGAATACTTGCGCGGCGTGGGCAGCCCAGAATCGCCATCTCAGGTCCAAGCGATACCGAGAACGAGAGTTCTCGGTATCAGTATAGCAGCCTTGTTCCCGAATAGTGTCGTGGCCAGGAATGCGGTATTAGAGATGCCATACCGACCTGCCATCTCCCCGATCCCCGCGCATCCGTCCCTGAGGGGTGGCAGGCCTGCGAGCGACGAGCTTGTGCCCCTGCCCATTCACGCCCTGGGCGGCGGTCGGAAGCAGGGCGGCGGGCAGCGACTGCGGGGTGCTGCACATCGCGACCCACGGCTACGCCGACCCCGACGTCCCCGACTTCTCGGGGCTGCTGGCCTCGCCCGAGGGCAGCGAGACGCCGTATCAGGTGCTGACCGCGATGGAGGTCTACACCTGGCCGCTGAACGCTCGGCTCGTCACGCTCTCCGCCTGCCAGACGGCCCTGGGCCGCGACGTCGAGGGCGAGGGCATCCTGGGGCTGTCGCGCGCGTTCATCTACGCGGGCGCGCAGGACGTGGTGTGCAGCCTGTGGCCCGTGTCGGACGAGAGCACGGAGACGCTGATGACCGCGTTCTACGCCTCCCTGGCGGACGGCGCCTCGGTGGAGGAGGCGCTGTAGGCCGCCCAGAACGCCCTGCCGCAGTCGGGCGACAAGGCGCACCCGTTCTGCTGGGCCGCCTTCATCGCCGTCAGAGGGCCGGGGTAGCCGGCGAGGTAGGAGCCCATCGTCGCTGGCGCCACAGGTTGCGCTGGCGTGGGCGTAGCCTGCGCCGTATCTGTGCTCTACGGCGTCGGCGTCCACTCGACCGCCCCGGCGTCACGCCCTTCGCCAGTTGCCGGGTTGCCCAGGAAGTCGCGCAGGAACGGCCCGTCGAACTCCCAGGCGTAGAGTTCCTCGATGGTCGTCTCCGCGTCCGCCAGCGTGCCGCGCGACACCCGGAGGAAGTCGATCTGCCCCGCGAAGTACGCCTCGCCACCGTCCGCACCAGGCGCCATGCCGACCGTGAAGTCCGCTTCGTTCGACAACGACGCGCCCTCCGCCATCTCGCCGGACCACTCGCCGTTGACGAGCGCGCCGTCCACGTAGGTATTGATACCCCCGGCCGCGCGGTCCACCTCCGCGATGACATGGTGCCAGCGACCGTCATTGATGGCGACCGAACTGGTGCGCGAGCAGCGTCCGCCGGCGAACTCCAGCCGCAGGCGCGGGGCGCCATCGGGCGCGATCTCCAGGACGTACCCGACCCCGCCGCACTTGCCGGCGATGCCACCGGAGGTGATACCGCGTTCCGTGCGCAGCACCGCCTCGATCAAGAAGCTGTTGGTGTCCATGTCCACGGTCACGCGCTGGTCGCCCGGGAAGCTGCCCGCGCCTCCGTCCCACTCGTAATCGCTCCTGAGGTCCGCGTCGGCGATGGCACAGAACTCGTCGCGTCCGTTGAGCGTGAGCGCGCCGGGCACCCAGTCCTCCAGCGTGCCGATCGCGAAATTGCTCGTGCCATGCCCGGTCAGGTCATTGCGCGGGACGTACGGATACATTCCACGCTCGAACCACTCGCGGTTCCAGTTGATGTTCTCGCCCGGGATGAGGGTCGGATTGGCCGGATGGCGGTAGAATCCCCATTCGCCCACGACCGCGTAGAGCGCCCAGGGGACGAAGACCTTCGAGGCCGCGTCTACGGCGTCCGCGCCGGAGCGCAGCCGGAAATCGTGGGCGTCGGCGTCGAGCGTCTGGGGCTCAGAAGTGAGCGTCCCCGCGTCCGGGCCCAGCGCCTGGCGTTCGCTCATGACGGCCTGCCAATCCTCCAGCGTTGGGAACACACCGCTGCCGAGCTGCCCGAAGTTCGGCGGCGAGCCAGAGAAGACGTTGCCTGCGTACGCGAGGCTGTGATGCTCGATGACATCGTCGCGCGGCTCCTGCTGGATGAACTTGTGGCCGATGTCGAGCATGAGGTTGCCGAGGTAGTAGCAGCGGTTGTGCTGGGTCATGCCCTTGTGCAGCCCGACCCCGCAGCGAAAGATGGTGTTGTTGAAGACCGTGTTGAGGAACCCCATCGCCTCGTTGAAGCCGCAGGAGTTGTAGATGCGGTCGTTGACATCGTTGTTGTTGCCCCAGATGATGTTGTTGAACACGTAGCCCTTGTACTGCCCGTCGATGTAGACGCCCACCCCGTAGCAGCTTGTGCGATACCAGTCACGGCGGTTGAGCCCGCGGTAGCTGTGGTGCTTGTAGCCGACCGCGTTGCCGGAGATGTTGTCGTAGACGTAGCTTGGCCCGGCCATCCACGACGCGATCCCGCCGTAGTCCTGGAGGCCCAGCAGCGAGTTGGTCACCTTGTTGTGGTGGATGAGCGAATGGATGAGCGGCCGCTCGACCTCACCGCGCGAGTAGTCGCCGCCGACGAAGACGCGGATGCCCGCGCCCCAGGTGGTGTCGGTAACGTTGCCCGCGACCTCGACCACCTCGCCGCCCTCGATGTTGAGCGCGTGCAGGCCGCCGCCGAAATGTCGCAGGCAGCGGGAGCCGATGTTGCGCGCTCGATTGCGCAGTAGGCGGGCATGGACCACGCGCCCTCCGGCGTCCTTGAGGGCGTAGTGGTTGCGCCCGTTGCTCAAGTCAACCGCGCTGCCGTCGATGTCGTGCAGGTCGCAGTCGGTCACCTCGATCTCGTCGAGCACGTCGCCCTGCTTCTCGATGTAGCCGATGATCCCGTTGGCCAGGTGGCTGATCTCGCAGGTCCGCACAGTGATGTCCGAGCAGCTCCCCAATATGTGGATGGCATTGCAGTGCTGGGGGGCGTGACGCGCCTCGGCGCTGCCCGGGGCGATGCTGTTGCCGAAACGCAGGTCAAGCCCCGCAACCTGGATGTGGCTCTGGTTGCGGATGGTCAGCAGGATGGGCTCGCGGGCCACCTCAATGGTGGACCGGTTCGGGTCGCGGTCCCCGGGCAGGCGCAGGAAGAGCCGCCCCGCGTGCTCGCCCTCCTCGACGTAACAGTACTCGCCGGGTGAGTCCAGCAGGCGCGGCAGGCCCTCAAGGAAGTACCGGCAGTAGGTGGTCGGCCCCGAGACGCCGCGGTGATAGAGCACCCGCAGGGAGCGCTCCGCTGGGTCGTAGCCGATGACCTGTTCGGCGTCGGGCTTGGGCATGGTCTCCCCCTCGGCCCACATGGTCGCGCCGACCCAGGCCGACGGATCGGCCTGGGTCAGGTGCTCGCGGTCGATGAGCCGCGACACGAGGTCATGGGTGCCCGACATGTCGGTGATGCGAGCCTGCACCTCACCGTTCGTGAGGCTCGCGCCACGCTGGAACTCACCCTTCTTCCACTGCCACGCGTCGATGCGCACGTACTCCTCGGTGACCTCGACCACGCGGTTGTGGCCCTCGGCCACGTTGTCGCGATTCTCGTCTCGGTCGTCCCAGCGCCCGGTGCCCGTAACGTGATCGCCGACACGGAAGCCCTCGGTGCTGTCCAGGTCCAGCCGCACCTCCAGCACCGCGCCGGTCAGCTCCCACCACTGGCTGCGTGGGTCGTCCGGGTCGGTGATCGTCCAGTTCGGCGAGCGGGCGATGGGAATGCGCGTGACCTGCCCCTCGCGCACCTCCCACAGCAGGCGCGGGACGAAGCTGCCGTCCAGGTCGATGTACCAGGTATGCTCTCGGCTTGCCTCGGGGATCGCCGGCGCCTCCAGCGCCGTGCATCGTTGCCAGCCGCCCTCGATCGCCACTGACCCGTAGAGGCCAGCCGGCCCGCTCCCCCATTGCGGGTCAACCGTCAGGCGGATCGGGTTGCCGGACTCGCCGGACTCGTCGGCCACCAGCGCGCCGCGGTAGGCCACGCCCTGCTTGAAGCAGTAGGTGTGGCTGCCGCTGCAGTCCGCGGCCATGCTCCGCGCGTTCGGGTCCCACGGGTGGTGCTTCCATGGACTCTCCGGGCTCTTGCCGGAGTTGCTGTCATCCCCGGCCTCGAAGTCGATGTAGCGCACGCTGGGACCGGGCTGCGAAACGAAAGGCTCTGGCGACCACGTCAGGTCAGGCACGTCGGCGCCCGCCGACCACGCGCTCGCGATCAGCCATGACGCCGCCACGCTCACCGCCGTCAGCACGTGCCTGCGCCTCGCCATCATGCCACCTCCAGCCACGAATGGTCCGAGAGGGCCGGGACGCCGAATCGTTCCCTGTCAGCTACTCGCGACCTGCCCGTCTCGCTTCTGCGCACCTGCTCTTCGCTGCACGCATCGAGTGGGTCAAGGCCGGGACGCGGGCTTGGCTGGGCCGAGGTGGCCTCTCTACGCGTGTTCTGGGGAACATCTCGTTTCGCGCCTACTGTCGCAACAACGCATGGTCAGCGGGTGAAGATGGCCATGGCCTGTATGCGATCACCCGGATCGGTCTGAAACGCCACGCCCAGGAGCGGGAAGGCCTGGTAGGTACGTCCGGCCAGCACGGCCTCCGCGCGCTCTGTCGGCGCGCAGGCCAGGGCCGTCCTCTCCAGCCGCTCGCCGACCGTCAGGACGAGGCCGGCATTACCCGCCTCAGCGCGCACGGGCGGAAGCTGCAACGTTGGCCCTGCCTGGCTGACCTCGATGGCCGCCAGGTAGCCCCGCAGGAACCAGAGCGTCACGCCCTCCTGCACACAGGAGGCCATGCAGGTGGTTGGCGAGCTCTCGGGCGTCAGCGGCTTCTCGTCCAGCTTGCGGTCGCCCAGCGTCCTTCTGATGTCGTCGAGCTCCTGGTTCAGGACCAGCATCGTTCTGCTTGCGGAGCGCCCGGCGCGTCAGATGGCACGCGGCCCTCCGATCGTCGCCAGGCGTCACTCCAGTGTCGGCGCGCCAAGTCCCAGTACGGCGTGTCGCGCGTCGTCTCGGACATGAACCGTGCGAGCAGGTCAATGCCCTGGGCAAGATGGCCCGCTTCCACGTGGGCGACGCCTGCGTTGAGGCGGGCCATCCTGAGCTCACCGCGCTCAGGCTCGATACGGGCCGCCAGCTCCTCCTGCGCGTCGTCCCAAGTCGTGAGCGCGCTGCCCGGCTCCAGGCGCGCGCGCGCGAGCGCATGGTTCGTGACGACATCGGCCACGAGACGTGGATCCCAGTCCGACCGTAACTCGCGCTTCAGCCCGTCCAGGATCGCGTGCGCATCATTGGCCGGATAGCCGGTAGAGGGCAGGTATGCCTCCTGGATCTCTTTCACCCGGCCGGTTGTTGGCGGGTACATCAGCAGCGCGGCGGCGAGGCCGCTGCGAGCCAGACCGTACTCGGGGTTGACTGCCAGTGCCTGGCCATAGTGCTGGATGGCTTCGAGCAGTCGCGCGGTGTCGGGCAGTGCCCTGGGGGGCGCCCAGTCCAGGACGAACGCCTGGCACGATACCGCTCCGCCGAGAGCCATCTGGTCATACGCCGTCAGGGCATCTGGTCATACGCCGTCAGGGAGCGGTAGTACTGCATCATACGCGCGTACCCGAGGTTGGTGAGCACCTCGGGCGTCCCCGGGAACTGCAGGTCGCATGCCCGGAAGAACTCCGCCGCCTCTTCGAAGAGTTGAGCGTGGAGGAACTGCACCCCGTAATGGAAGGCGATCGAGGCTCGCCAGAACTTGCGGTCGGATGCAGTCTCCTGGACTGCCTCGATCCGGTGGTCAACGGGGGGATGGGTGACGAAGACCTGCGGGGGCTCGAGGTGGGCGCTCTCCCCGCGCAGTGCCTTGCGGGCCAGCCAGAACTCCTCGAAGCGTACGAGTGCCTGGTAGACACCGGCGCGGCAGGCCAGCCGCACGCCCATCTCATCAGCCTGGTACTCCTCCTCCTGCCCCAGAATGCTCGCACGGAACTCGGCAGGCGCCCCCGGCTCATCGGGACCCAGCAGCGGATGGCCCAGCACGCAGTGGCCCAGCTCGTGGCCGATCACGCAGGCGAGACGGTCCGGACTGGTCGCGCCCTCCTGTGCC
>JALGUI010000017.1 GCA_029820915.1 Candidatus Zipacnadia bacterium
GTGCTGCTGGTCGCGGCGGTGGGCTTCCTCTTCGCCGCCGTGGTCATGCAGCTCAGCTTCTTCGCCTTCGCGCTCTATGCGCTGGGCGCGGTCAGCCTCGTCGCGTACCTCATGACCTGGTCGGCGCTGGACGGCCTGCAGACCGAGCGCCACACCTCCGCCCGCGACGCCGAGATCGGCGAGGACCTGATCGTCACCGTCGCCGTGCGCAACAACAAGGCCCTGCCCACTATCTGGCTGGTCACCGAGGACATGGTGCCGCGGGGTCTGGAGGTCGCGGGCACCTGGGCGCGGGCGGTGCTGCTGATGCCCTTCGCCGCCACGCGTCTGCAGTACCGCCTGCGCTGCGCGCGCCGCGGCTACTTCCGCGTCGGCCCGGTGCTGTTCGAGACCGGCGACTTCTTCGGCCTCAACCGGCGCTTCGCCACCGGTGCGAACGCGCACTACGTCACCGTGTACCCGCGCGTGGTGCCGCTGCAGAAGTACGGCATCCCGACCTCGCGGCCGATGGGCGAGACCGTGGTGAAGCGGCGCCTCGTCGAGGACCTGACGCGGCTGGCCGGGGTGCGCGAGTACCGCACCGGCGACCCGCTGCGGCGCATCCACTGGAAGGCCACCGCCCGCACCGGCAGGCTGCACTCGCGCGTCTATGAGTACTCCACCATGATCGGCGCGAACATCATCCTGGACTTCGGGCGCGGCTCGTGGCAGGATGGCCCCGAGCGCGCGGAGCTGGCCGTGACCGCCGCGGCGTCGATCGCCGCGCACCTGACCGACCGCAAGCAGCAGGTCGGGCTGGTGACCAACGGCGGCGACGCCTCGGACATCATGCCACGCGAGACCGAGCGCCTGACCGCGCCCACCCGCCCGCGCATCTACCAGATGCTGGTGGACCGCGAGCAGACCGACCGCCTGACGCCCGTGCGCATCCCGGTGCGCCGGGGCGAGCACAACCTGCGGCTGATCATGCGCTCGCTGGCAAGGCTGCGGCTGTCGGACGCGCTGACCTTCAGACAGCTCATCGAGGAGGAGTACGAGGGCTGGCCGCGCGAGGCGACGGTGCTGGCGATCGTGCCGGGGGTGTCGCGCGAGCTGTTCGCGCGCCTGGCGGCCCTGCGCAGCTCCGGGTTCACGGTGGCCGTAATGATTATCGACAACGAGAGCAACTACGGGCGCGTGCGGGGGATGCTCGAAGCGGAGGGCATCCTGCCGATGCACGTGCGCAGCGAGGTGGAGCTGGGTGCCGTCGGCCTCTGACGGACAGCCGGACGCCCCCGCCGACCGGGCCGGGTCACCCGAGCCCGCGGTGGAGCGCGAGCCCGCGCCGCACGAGCGGCCGGAGCGCGCCGCGCTGCCCGAGTTCGACTGGCTGACCGAGGTCGCCATCCCGGCGTGCGTCTTCGGCCTGCTGGGCAGCCTCCTCTACTACTTGATCGAGGTGCGCGCCACCCTCGCGGGCCAGTACTCGGTCGGGCCGCTGCGCTGGGTGGTCTTCTGGTTCCTGCTCGCGTGCATCGGCATCGCGCGCATCCGCACCAAGTACGGTGGCGCGGCCATCGCGGGCTACTACTCGGCGCTGCTGGCCGGCGCCATGGTGTTGTTCGTCTGGGTCTACACAGGACGCGCGGGGTCCTTCTACGGCGGCGCCAACCAGGGCCAGGGGCTGGCGCTGTTGTTCAACTGGTCGCTGGTGGGCGTGGTGTGGTGGGCGGCGAGCGCCGTCACGCGCGAGGCCACGCTCGAGGAGAACGTCGAGACGCAGCTCGAGGGCGGGCTGTGGACGCTGCTCGCCGAGGAGTGGCGGTACCCGGACGAGGCGGACCGTGAGCCGGACGCGGAGGTGGACCACGCGAAGGTTCGCCCGCGCCATCCCGGTCGCCTGGTGCTGTGGGTATCGCTGGCGGCGCTGGTGCTGTTCGCCGTCGGCCAGCGCACCATCGGCGGCGAAGGCCACCACGCGCGCACCGCGTTCTGGTGCATGTCGCTCTACGTGCTCTTCGCCCTGCTCTTGCTGGCGCTGACGAACCTGTCGGCGCTGCGCATGCAGGTGCGGCGCCGCGGCATCTCGCTGGCGCCGGCGGTGAGCCCGGCCTGGATGGTCGCCAGCGCCCTGGTGGTCATCGCCATCGTCATCTTCTCCGCCTCGATGCCCCGCTCCCCCACGCCCGAGGGCGAGCCGCGCGTGGTCGCGCTGCCGGACTGGCTGACGGACTCCGAGCGCCCGGGGATGCAGGAGGGCCCCGCGCAGGGCTTGGGGCCCGAGGGTCGCCGTCCCGGCGGCGAGCAGGAGGGCGCAGATCGGGAGGGCGACGATGAGGAGGGCAGCCCGGGCGAGGAGGGCGACCAGGGGCGCGACGGCCTCTCGATCGGACGTAAGGGCGAGGGCGCCGGCGGCGAAGGCGAGGGCAGCGGGGAGGGCGAGGGTGAGGGGCGGGCCTCGAGTTCTGGCGAGCAGCAGGCACAGCCGCGCCCGCGGCCGGAGATGCCCGGTCTGGCGCGACTGCTGATGTGGCTGCTGCTGCTCGCGGCCGCCATTGCGGTGCTCTACTTCGCCTGGGTGCATCGCAAGGCCGTGCTGGAGGGGCTGCGCTCGCTGGCGCGCGTGCCGGGCTACATCGGGCAGGCCCTGGCGCGCCAGTGGCAGCGCCTCATGGCGTGGCTGTCGCGGCTGGGGCTGCCGGTGCGCGTCGCCGCAGGCGCGGGGAACCTTCCCGACGACCCCTTTGTCGATATCTTCGCACGCGGTCTGGGCGCGGAGCTGGCGCCATCGGAGGTCGTCCGCTACGTGTACCGCGCCTTCCAGGCCTACGCCGCCCGGGGCGGACACGAGCGCCGCGATGACCAGACCGCGCTCGAGTTCCTCCGGTCGCTGCCGTCGCGCCTGCACCTGCCCGACCAGGCGGTCGAGCGGCTCACGCGCGCCTACGTGCTGGCCACCTACAGCCCGCACGAGGTGACGGAGGCGCAGGTGAGTGGGGCGCGGCAGACCTGGGGAATAATGAAGCAGAGGCTCGATGAGGTCGCCGCCCGAGGCGAGGCCCCGGGTGCCACCACGTGAGGTGAACCGAGATGAGCAGGTCCCGTGTGATGTCGTACCTGCTGTGTGTGCTGGCGCTGACGGCCTGGCCGCTGTTGGCCGACAACGGCGCCGGCGAGGGTGACCAGCCGGAACAGGGCGCGACCGCGCCCGCCGAGGACGCGGGCAGGCTGCTACGCCTGAGCTACGAGTCCGACGAGGAGCTGACCTACCGCATCGAGCTCAGCGGCCTGGGGTCGGTGGACGTCGCGGGCATGGCTCAGGCGATCGCCATCAGCGGCTCCATCGACATGACGCTCGAGGTCGAGAAGGTCAGCGCCGAGGGCAACTTCACCATCTACACCCGGGTAGACGGATCGAGCCTGAAGGTCACCGTCGATGGGCAGCCGATGCCGATGACCCAACAGCTTCCGCAGATGCGCACGGTCATCACACCGCGGGGCGAGACGCTGGAGTTCGAGATGCTCGGGCAGACGCAGCAGACGGGGATGGAGGCGCAGATCTCGCAGATGCTGACCGCGGAGAACTTCAAGCAACTGCTGGCGGTGCAGAAGATGGCGGCCTTCCCGGAGGAGGCGGTGGCTCCCGGCGACGAGTGGTCGGGCCGGCTTCCGGGGGAGGCCGGGGCGCAGGCCGAGGCGGAGGGGGAGGCGCCGACGCAGATCACGACCACGTACGTGGCCGACGAGGAGTTCGATGAGCGGATGTGCGCGCGCCTCGAGAGCGAGGCCGTGATCGCCATGGAGTCGCTCGGTCAGATCGCGGGGCTGCTGCAGATGTCGGGGACCACGACCGCGGACACCACGACCTGGTTCGACTTCGAGGCCGGGCGGGTGCTGGCCACCCACGAGACGGGCCAGGTGAACCTGGAGCTGTCGGTGCCTGCCGAGCTCACTCAGGGCCAGGGGGAGATCGGCATCTTCATGGAGATGTTCATCGAGAGCGACACCACGCTGCTGCCGCCGGCGGAGGAGTAGGGCGAGGCGGCAACGGTGCCCAGGCGAGAGCGCCTGCGGTTGCCGTCGGACCCGCCCGCAAGGAGGCGGCCCGCGATGACCCGGCGCGTCGCCTGATCACCGGTGAGCTACGTGATCCTCGGCGACGAGCCCTCGCGCCAGGACGAGATCGGCGCCCGGTGGCTCAGCGACGAGGCGGTTGCGGGTGTGCCCGAGTGCCACTAACCGGGAGACGCAGATCGGTATGGCGCGCACCACGGCCTCAGCCGCCGGGCTGCCCGCGCACATCCGCCAGCCACTTGGCGACGCGGCGATTGTAGATGCCGTTGACCATCCACACCAGCGGCGTGATGCGCCTGCCGACGCGCCGCATGATGCTCGACCACGAGTAGCACCGCTCGTAGACCCAGTGCAGGCCCGCCTCGAGTTTCTCAGCCGTCATCCCCACCGGCCGGAAGGTGCAGTGCGTGCCGTCGTACCGGCTCCAGTCGCGCTCAACGATCCGGCCCGCGTCCTCCAGCTCCCGTTGCAGCCGCGTGCCCGGCAGCGGGGTCAGGATCGAGAACTGCCCGACGTCGATCTGCGCGCGCTCGGCGAACTCGGCCGTGCGCTCGAAGGTGTCCTCGTCGTCACCGTCGAGGCCGAACATGAAGCTGCCCGCGACGGCGATGCCGACGTCGTGCAGGCGCTTGATCAGCTCCTCGTACTTCTCGACCACATTGAAGCGCTTCCCGACCTTGGCGAGCTGCGCCGAGGAGATGCTCTCGAACCCGACAAAGAGGGCCTTGCAGCCCGCATTCGCGGCCTGCGTGATCAGCTCGGGAGCATTGAGCATGGTGGTAGAGGCCTGACTCCAGAAGGACTTCCCCACCTCGCTCCAGCGCGCGAACAACTCTCGGGCGAAGGCCGGGTGCCCCATGATGTTGTCGTCGATGAGGCTCACCGGCCCGCCCTTGAACCGGCTGGCCTCGGCGATAATGTCGTCGAGGGGGCGCGTGCGCAAGGTCCTGCCGAAGAAGGTCGAGACCGTGCAGAACGAGCAGGCGAAGGGGCAGCCGCGCGTGGCCTGAAGCACATACTTGGCGATGTACCGGCGGGTGTCGATGAGGTCGCGGCGCGCCGGCGGTATCGACGAGGCGGGGGGGAAGCTCGTGTGCCGGTAGACCGGGCGCATGCCTCCCGCGTCAAAGTCGGCGAGGAGCTGCTGCCACAGCCCCTCGGCCTCGCCGATAACCACTGCGTCCACGTGTTCGAGCGCCTCATCGGGCAGGGCGGAGGCGTGCATGCCGCCCATGACCACGGGGATACCGCGCGCGCGGAAGCCGTCCGCGACCTCGTACGCGCGCGGGGCCGCGGCGGTCATAGCCGTCACCCCCACCAGGTCCGGCTCGATTGTCGGGTCAGTGGGCTCCGCGCTCTCGTCGATGATGCTCACGTTGTGGTGCTCGGGGGTGAGCGCGGCGACGATCATCAGGCCGAGCGGCGGAAACAGAGGCGGGCCCAGTCGGTGTTCCTGACCGCGAAAACGCGCGGCCTCCGGTGCGATAAGACAGATCTCCATGGTCGTCCCTCCATGTCCGCAACCGCCACGCCGTGAACCGGGATCGGCGGGCTTACCCCGGCAGCAGCCAGCCGTCGTCACTGTAGGTGTCGCGGAAGCCGGCGTAGACGCCGCTTTGCGTCCACATCTCGTCGGCGATCTCGCGCCACTGCTCAGCGCGCTCGGCGACCTCCTCGTGCAGGTCGGTGAGAATGAGCTGCCCCTCCTGCGTGTCGTGCGCCGCCGTCGCCTCGACGGCCGCCTTGAGCACCTCGGGATGGTCCACGATCTGGCAGGGCGCCAGCGGGTTGTTCTGCTTGTCCCTCTGCCCCTCGCGGATATTGGCGAAGAAGTCGCTCTGTATCGCATCCAGCAGGGGCGTGTCGGAGTCCGTGTCGTGGATGTTGTGCGCCGAGTACATCATGAACACGCATGGGCAGATGTCGCCGCGGTGGGTGATGTGCATGTAGCCCCCCGATGTCCCGGCCGCGATGCACCCCTTGGTGATCGCGCCCGAGTTCCAGAAGTCGGCGACGAAGATCGGCCGAGTGTTCAGCCACCGCCACGTCGTCCGCGCCACCTCGGCCCGCTGCTCTGGCGTGACCACCAGCGACAGGTCGGGGGCGCGCCCGACAGGCACGTACATGAAGTACCATGTGTACATGCAGCCTCGGTCGATCAACATATCCAGGAACTCGTCCGTGGTCACGGTCTGCCAGTTCCGGCTCGTGTAGGTGACCGATGCGCCGAACATGACCCGGTGCTCGCGCAGCGCATCCATCGCCGCCATGACCTTGTCGAACACGCCCTCGCCCCGGCGCTCGTCGGTCTGCTCGCGGAAGCCCTCGACGCTGATGGCGGGGCTGACGTTACCCAACTCAGCCATTTCCGCCGCCATCTCGTCGTCGATAAGCGTGCCGTTGGTGTACATGAGGAACATCGTGTCGGCGTATTGCCGGAAGAAGTCGCGCAGGCCGCGGCTATCGCCGGGGAACCTCTCCCAGAACATGGTCGGCTCGCCCCCGGTGATGGTCACGAAGCGCCCCCCCCAGCCGCGGGCCTCATCAACCAGCCGTTCCATATCCTCGTAGCTCAGGAACGGTTCCTTATCGCCGTACGCGCCCGCGTAGCAGCCGACGCAATTGAGGTTGCACCTCGCCAGCGGCGAGATCACGATGAAGGATGGGACGCCGATCCCGTGCTCGGCCTCGAAGCGCTGCCGCCTGCGATAGCCCTCCCAGGTGTGCTCGACGAAGAGTCGCGCGACCGAACGCATGCAGTTCTCATTACAGCCTGCAACCATGCGCCGCACCAGGCCGATGGAGGCATGATCGTTGTCGATGGCCCATTCCAACCGTGCGCACTGATCTCTGTAGCCTCGTGCCGGCGCGATGGACTTCCCCCAATGAGCCACCTTCCGGAGGCTGGAAATGAGGCGCTCTTCGTCGGCGCTGAGTCGAGTCACAGCATTTACGATACGATCCTTGACACTAACCACGGTCATTCGTCCCTTTCTGCCGCGACCAGGATCTCCCTCACAGGATGTCCCTGCACGGTCGCGGTGAATGATTGGGGCATGGCGCACCGCCCATCGCTCTTGCGGGGGAGCCGTACCGGACGAGCACACGCGTGACGTCCCCCCTCTCGTTCTCCGCGCTCGGCAGCCCCCGGACGGAGCCTGCCGCCCGGCCCTGCGCCGGGGCGGCGCAGCCTCAGGGCGGCGGCACCGACCCTTCAGCGCTCACGTTGACTTCACCCCCGCGCAGCACCTCGACCAACGTCTTCAGGCGCTCGAGGATTGCGGTGTTCACATAGTAGTGGATGCGAGAGCCGTCGGGCTTGCCGCGGATCAGGCCGGATTCCCTCAGCATCTTCAGGTGTTGAGACACCGTCGATTGCGCCAGGGGCAATCGCCGCACAATGTCGCTGCACACGCACCTGCCATGCCGCAGCAGTAACCTCACGATCTCGACACGCGCCGGGTGCCCCAGGGCCTTGGTCAATCGGGCGAGGACGACCGCGTATTCCGCATCGTCCACCGGAACGACCTCATCGCCGCGCTCCACGTCGGGGCCCTGGCTCTCGTCCACTGTGCGCTTATTCATCGTAATTCGACGATATACGATAAACGCGCGTCTGTCAAGTGTGATGGGCAGAAAAAGGCGTGCGAGGGCCGACGGGCTGGTGAAGGTCGGCGGTGAGACCGGGCGCGAGGGTCACGCGGCTACGGCGAGGAGTCCCGCGAGGAATCAGCCGTGCGGGAGGCGCACCATGTGCGCCGAGCACGAGATGCACGGGTCGTAGGCCCGCACGAGCATCTCGAGCAGATGCGTGATGCGATCGGTGCTCTCACCGGCGATGTGCGGGACGAACTCGCGCATGTCGGCCTCGAGGTTCGCCAGGTTCTGGGCGGTGGGGATCACGTGGTTGGCCGACAGGCACCTGCCGTCCTCATCGTACTCGTACTCGTGGAAGAGGATCCCGCGCGGCGCCTCGACCGCCCCCACGCCCTGCCCCGCCCGGGGCCGCACCTCGACCTGCTGTTGCGCCGGGTCGATGCCCCGCCCGACCACCTCGTCGATCAGCTCGATGGCGTCCTCGACGCAGTGCACGCACTCGATGAGCTGGGCGACGGTTATCGCGAAGGGGTTGTGCACCGGCGGGTCCATGCCCAGGCGTTCGGCGACCGCCTGTGCGGCCGGGTGGAGCTGCTCGTAGTTGTTGTTGAAGCGCGCCAGCGCCCCGACCATGTACTCGGGCCGGTTCCAGCGCGCGTGCTTGGCCGTCGAGTGCGGGACCACGTGCTCCGTGACGGCCTCGCGGTAGCGCCTGACCGGCAGGCGGTGGCCGTCGCTGGAGAACACGTCGCCGTCGTAGAAGGCGTAGCGATCGGGGTGCTTGAGCGATACGTACTCGGTCGGGCGCTCGAAGTCCGGCAGCTCCACGGTGGCGAATAGCTCGACGGAGGCCGTGAGGTCCTCCCGGATGTCCACCAGCCGCTCGCGCATGGCGAGCATGTCCTTGGGGTCGTGCACGAAGGTGAAGCCGCCGACGGCCATGGCGATCGGGTGGGTGTGCCGGCCGGCGACCAGCGCCGCGAGGTCGTAGCCGATGTTCTTCAGGCGCATGGCGCGCTTGACCAGGTCCGGCGCGCCGGCGATCAGCGGCATGACGCTGGGCAGGCCCAGGAAGTCGGGGGCGGCGAGGAAGTAGATGTGCAGCAGGTGGCTGGAGAGCACCTCGCCGTGGAAGCACAGGCGACGCAGCAGGTCGGTCTGCGGGGAGATCGTCACGTCGAGGGCCACCTCGGTGGCCTTGAGCGCCGCGCACTTGTGGCTGCACGCGCAGATGCCGCAGATGCGCGACGCCACGTGTGTCACGTCGCTGTAGAGCTGCCCGCGCAGGAAGCCCTCGAAGAACCGGGGGGCCTCGACGATGGCGAAGCGCGCCTGCTTGAGCACGCCGTCGGCGATCTCGGCGATGATGTCCCCGTGTCCCTCGACGCGCGTCACGTGGTGAACGTGGATGCGGGCATCAGTCGTCATTGGCGGCGATCTCCTCCAGGTTCAACTCCGGCCAGTTGTTGTAGATGCGCAGCTTGGTCTCGATGTCGTCCTGCGTGAAGCCGTAGCGCTCGACGACCTTCCGCACGATGGCGTGCGCCTGCTCCCGCGTCAGCGCCTTGAGCATCGCGCCCACGTTCGCCGCGTCCATCAGCCCGCGGCAGCCCTGGCACGCGTCGCCGAAGCCCGTGCAGATGGCGTCGCAGCCACCGCGCGTCACCGGCCCCAGGCACACCTCGCCCTTCTCGAGCACGCACAGGTGGTCGTTGAGCTTGCACTCGACGCACACCGGCTGGTTCGGCGGCTCGTAGCTCTGGCCCGTCAGAATCCGCTTCACCACAGTCACGAACTCAGCCAGGCTCACCGGGCAGCCGTAGATCTTGTAGTCCACCTCGACCACGGCGGTGATGGGGCGCGAGGGGATGGTGTCGAAGTGCTCGGCCTGGTCGCCGTAGACGAGGGCGAGCATCTCGTCCATCTCCCACTGGTTCTTGAGGTCGTTGTGGCAGCCGCCGCTGGCGCAGCTCCCCAGCGTGACGAGGATGGCCGCCTGCTCGCGGATTTCGCGCACGCGTTCGATGTCCTGCTCACGCGTGATGGAGCCCTCGCAGAAGGCGATGTCGTAGTCGTTGCTGTACTCGCTCATCGCCTCGCGCCACGTGACGACATCCACCAGCTCGAGGATGTCGAGGAGGCGTTCCTCGAGCTGCAGCACACTGAGCTGACAGCCCTCGCAGCAGGCGAAGTCGAAGAACGCGATCTGCGGCTTGTTGCCGAAGCGCTTGGTTGGTCCCTCCATGTGGCCGCTACCCCTTCTGCTCCTCCGGGGCCCATACCTCAATGGCCTCCGAGCGCCCCAGGAGCTGCGTGTATCGGAACACCGGGCCGTCCTGGCAGACGTACAGGTCGTTGAGCTGGCAGTGCCCGCACTTGCCCATCCCGCACTTGAAGCGGCGCTCTAGCGAGAACAGGATATCGTCCTCGCGCATGTCCTTGGCCAGCAGCTCCATCGCCACGTAGCGGTACATCACGGGCGGTCCGACGACGGCGGCGGTCGTGCGGTCGGGGTCGATCTCCACGCCGCGCAGCGGCACCGTGACCACGCCGGTCATGCCCGTCCAGGTGTCGTCGGGCTCGTCCACGCTGAAGTAGGTCTCGAGGTCGGCACGGGCGTCCCACGCGGCGACGTCGTCAAGGAAGAGCCGATCCGAGGGCGTGCGGGCCCCGTAGACGACGATCCCGCGGCCGAAGTCGGAGCGGCGGTCGGCGATGTAGTTGATCAGCGAGCGCAGCGGCGCGATGCCGATGCCGCCCGCCACGATGAGGATGTCCCGCCCCTCCATCTCGGCGATCGGGAAGCCGTGGCCGTACGGCCCGCGCACGCCCACGAAGTCGCCGGGGCGCAGATCGTGCATCGCCTCCGACAGGTTGCCGACCGCCTGCACGCACAGCTCGAAGCTGTCCGTCTGCGTCGGCGACGAGCAGAAGGAGATCGGCGCCTCGCCGTATCCGGGCAGCGAGACCTGCAGGAACTGCCCCGGCTCGTGTTCCAGGTTCTCGCCGCTCTCAGTCTGCAGGCGCAGGAGCACCATCAGCTCGGTCATCTGCCACTTGCCGATGACGCGGGCAAGCTCGGGCTGGTAGGAGCGCGTGATGTCCTCGGCGGGAGAGACGTTGTCGTGCTCGATCATCCTTGCACTCCCTGGCGCGCGGCCTCGATGATCTGGTTGCTCACGTCCACGATGTTGATGTCGGCGGTGCACGCCCGGCTGCAGCGCCCGCAGCCGGTGCAGTACGGCGTCCCGAACTCGCGATACAGGTAGTCGAACTTGCGGTGCCAGCGGTGCTTGACGCGCTGCCAGCGCAGGCGGCGGAAGTTGTGCCCGCCCGCCACCAGCGCGAACTCGGCGAGCTGGCACGAGTCCCAGGTGCGCACGCGCCTGCCGCCGGTCAGCCCCAGATCGAACTCATCGTTGATATCGAAGCAGAAGCAGGTCGGGCAGGTAGTGTTGCACGAGCCGCAGCTATAGCAGCGGGAGGAGATCTCGTGCCAGATGTCCGTGAAGTCGCCGGTCGCGAGCAGGTCGGCGAACTCCGCCGGCGAGGCGTCGAGGCCGGCGGTCACCGCGGCCTCCTTGTCGTCGCGCCACTGCTGAGCCTGCGCGTGATCCTCGTCGCTCGCCTCGGTCACATCCGACACGCGCAGCATCTCCTCGCCCGCGCCGGTCAGCACCTCGACCAGCCGGCCGCGCTCGATGGGCGTGAGGAACAGATCGCACGCCGCGCGCGAGTGGCAGCTCCCCACGGAGGTGCAGAAGCAGTACTCGTCGGGCGTGCAGTCCACGCCGATGATCCTGGCGCGAGCGCGGTTGGCGGGCCAGCAGGCTTCCGCCGGCTCCTGGGCGTAGGCGTCGTCGAGCAGCCGTAGCCCCTCCAGGTCGCACGGATGCACGCCGACCAGCGTAAAGGGCGTGGCGTCGCGCACGGCCCTGAACTCCGGAGGATCGGTCAGGTCAAACTCGAACAGCACGTCGCGCGGCGGGAAGAACGCCTTCTTCGGGGGGATCGTGGTGGTCTGGTACTCCAGCACGAGGTCGTCGGCGCTGTCCAGCCAGTCGAAGTGGTGGAAGCCGGGCTGGCGCGCACGCTCCCTGGGCCCCATGACGGGACCTTCGTCGATGAGGCGGCCGAAGAACCCCGGCACGGCCTCGTGCGTCATGACCAACTCCGTCGGCATCTACCCGCACCTCCGGTGTGCGTGATGTCCGGTGGCCGGAGCGACGCGTCAGTCGCCGCCGCCCAAATCATGCCGCAGCGCCAGCAGCCGCCGGATGTGCTGATGCTCCTCGGCAATGACCTCGTCGATCACACCGTGCTCGGACGCGCGGACCACCTCGCGCACGCCCGAGTAGAACGCGATCGACTGCCTCTCCATGTCCACGGCCATGTCGATGGCCGCGAGCCCATCGCTGATCTCCTCGGCGCCGCAGGCCGCCTCGTCCACCGTCGCGAACGCGGTGTCGCCGATCAGGCTCCGCATGTAGGCGAGCGTCTCACCCGCGTAGCTCTCCGGCACGGTGTACCGGGCGAGGTCCTGCTTCATCTGCGAGAAGAGCCGGATGTGCTGCTGCTCCTGCTCGGCCACGTACTCGAAGACCTCGGCCACCTTCTCGCTCGCGCGCGCGGCGGCGCACCCGCGATAGAAGGCGAGGCCCTTGTGCTCGATCTCGATGGCCATGTCGAGGACTTCCGCGGCCTGAAAGAGGGGGCTGTCCACGGTCACTCGCCTCCAGTGCCTACGGCGGTGTCGAGGCGAACGCGGCACGCCAGAGAGGGCGAGGCGGCACACGAGGAATGAGGCCCGACGACGCCGGACGCGGGCGTCCGGGTTGCCGAGGCCAAGAGGTACGCAACATGGTCGGGCTGCAGTCGATACACCACAAGCACCTCCACAGATCGGCCCATCACATCGGGTCGCGATCGACTGCCGCTCACGCCCCTGCCGCGAGCGAACGGGCACGCTATTCGTGAAAGTCCGCACGGTCTCCTCCCCACCGCGAAGATTTCTCGCCAGGTTCTCTCAACCGACGTGAAGGATGAAGGGGAGGCGACCGTGAAGCAGGGCACGAAGGGCGACGCCATCGCCGATCGGAGGCGCGGGTGAGAGGCGGCTACATCCTCATCGCGAGGCTGGACCGGCCGGTGACCGTGCGTGTCGGCGCGCTGGGGAGCGTGCGCTTCGGGCCCGCGGCCTACGCCTACGTGGGCTCGGCCATGAGCGGCCTCGAGCCGCGCATCGAGCGCCATCTGCGGCCGAATAAGCGCCTGCACTGGCACATCGACTACCTGCTGCAGCACGCCGAGGTCGTAGACGTGGTGCGGGTCGAGAGCGAGGAGCGCGTTGAATGCCGGATCGCACGGGCGCTGGCGGCCCGACTCGACGCCGTGCCGGGCTTCGGCTGCTCGGACTGCCGGTGCGCGAGCCACCTGTTCGTGCACGAGGACACGGACTCGCTGCGCCAGGCAATCGGCGCGGCGCTGCGCGGCCTCGAATGAGGTGCGCCTAACGCCCGGCCCCCGGCAGGGGGCGGCCCATGAGCGGGGAAGGCTCACTGTGTCTCTGGTGCGGACCGCGTGGGAGGCGAGGTCGATGAGAGATCTGAGATCCCGGTGTGCTCTGCTGACCGCCGTGCTGCTGGCAGTCGCCGCCTGGGCCGCGTACGCCCAGCCCGATCCCGAGGCCGTACAGGGCGCCCAGCGGCTCGCGGTGACGCTGGAGGAGACCGGCGACCTGTGGCTGGCCGCGGTTGACGCTGACCCCATGGACACCGACCTCGACGCCTTCGCCGCGGCGCTGGCGGCGCGCGAGGACATCGCGGACGCGCGCGTTGATGGCGATCTCGTGGTCGCCACCACCGCCGACGGCATCCTCGTGCGCTTTTCGGCGCCCTACCCCGGAATGCTCGGCGTGAGATCCTGCGCCGCGCCACGCCCCCGGTCGCTGGACACGGAGCGACTGGCCATGCTCCCCGTACTCCCCATCGGTCGCGCCGTCGCCGCGGAGCCCCGGTGCCTTGGCGACCTGGTGCCCGGGGCCAAGGCGCTGCTTATTCACGCCCATCACTCCGGCTACGCCGACCCGCGCCCGCAGTTCCGACCCCTTCTCGAGCAGGCCGGCTTCACCATCGAGCAGGGCCACGGCGTCCCGGCCGACTACCTGAAGATGCAGGACGCGAGCATTATCATCATCAACGCCCACGGCGGCACCACGGACATCGGCGGCACGAAGCACTTCTTCATCGGCTCCGACTTCGACGAGGACCTCAACGTCAGCGACCTGACCGAGTGGTTCTTGTGGCTGAAGCGCAACGAGATGGCCATCGAGCGCACCATCGACCGCGACGAGACCACGAAGCGACCCAAGCGCGTCGTCTACGGCGTGGACATCTTCGACACCTGGCTCGACAACAACCTCGATTCGATGGTCAGCAACAGCTTCGTGCTGCTCATGACCTGCCACGGCGCGGACCTCGACACGCCGTGGAGCATCTTCAAGGCCAAGGGCGCCTCGGCGTTCTTCGGCTTCGAGAACACCACCGACAACACATGGTCGGCCACGTGGGTGAAGGAGCTGCTCGAGCGCACGCTCGGCCAGAGCGAGGAGCGCCCGGATGAGACCGCTCCTCGCCTGCGCGCGCAATGCGTCGAGGACGCTTTCGACGCCATCTACGCCAAGCCCGGCTACCCGCTCGGCCCGGACTGGAACCAGTGGTACCCGGGCAAGGGCTACAAGCGCGCCATCCCCGTCATCCGGACCTTCTGGCAGGGCGCGTGCTGCAACTTCTCCGTGAGCCCGCACATCGACTGGGCCCAGATCGGCCGCATCGAGGACTCGGACGACTACGAGGTGGCGTTGTGGGGGGCATTCGGCCTGGCCGAGGAGGCCGAGGTCCTGCTGAATGAGCAACCGCTGGAGTTCACCACGCACACCGGCGGCGGCGGGGCGGTCTTCGAAGTGACCGTTCCCAACAACATGACAGGCGACCTCGTGGTCGTGGACAAGTGGGGGCGCCGGAGCAATCTCGTCACGGTGAGCAGGTTTGAGGCGACGGTAGAGATCGACTACGACGGGCCGATGTGCTCGGGCGCCATGAAGCTGCACCACAGCGAACTGGTAGTGGGGGCTCGACTGTATCGCGGCTTGAGCACCGACCTCATTTACGCCGGATGGCCGGCCTTCCGCATCCGCGAGATGAGTGACTACTGGGAGCAGCGGATCCCCTGGATGGTGTCGGTGCCGCCGATCGAGGAGACCCGACCCTATCCGCTGGTCTGCGCTCAGGGCGACTGGGAGCTGCAGTGGCGGTTCAACAGCGTTCGCGACCTCGGCGGCGGTGTCCAGATCGTGGTCCGTGGCGATGGCACCGGCCAGGGGCGGGGGACGGACGAGGACGATCCCGAGGCGGAGATGGAGCCGTACGCCAGCGTCATGGTGAACCTAAACCCCTCATTCGGGCCGTGGGACACGCGCGTATGTGATGCGGAGGTGACTGTCTTCGCCTGCGTCCCCCTGACCATTGTGGTGCCCGGGATGGAGGCCCCATACGGCGTGGTGGCCACCGGCCCGGCGGCCACCGTCCGCTACGACCAGAAAGAGGGCGTCGTTCCCAGGGTCGAGGCGGAGGGCCAGTGGTGCCGCTGGCGGATGGAGCAAGTCGTCCTCGAGCCCGACCCCTACGACCCCGAGAAGCGCATGTAGCTCCCCGCCGACGCCGACGGAGTGCGCGGCGCAACGTTGCACGCGCGGCCCCCGGGCGGTATCCTGAGGACATGGGCACGCGCCATCGCCGAAGGGCCTTCACGCTCATCGAGCTGCTGGTGGTCATCGCGATCATCGGCATCCTCGCGGCGCTGCTGTTCCCCGTCTTCGCGCGCGTGCGCGAGAAGGCCCGCGCGACCTCGTGCGCCTCGAACCTGCGCCAGGTGGGCATGGCGGCGGCCATGTACGCCGAGGACGCGGGCGGCGTCTACCCCCCGCGCTTCACCGTGCTCGGCTCGGTCTACTGGTGGGACGTGGCAGATCCGTACGTCGGCAATGACGCCGTCTGGTTCTGCCCGTCCGAGAGCCTGCGCGCGCCGGACCTGCGCCACTACGGCCTCAACTGCTACGACAAGTTCCCGGGAGATGGCCGGTTCGAGGTGGGCGTGAGTGCCGTTCGCATCGACGAAGTGCGCGACCAGGCGCGTACCATTGCCATCGCCGAGGCCGACCCGGACGACGATCGCGAGGTCACGCCGCCGTACCCGACGCCGTGGGACATCGCGGGCAGCCAGTCGGGCGAGTGGTCGTGGCCGCCGACGAGCCTGGCGGAGGATCGCCACACGAATGGCTTCAACGCGTGGTACCTCGACGGCCACGTCAAGTGGCTGCCGAACGCCGACCGCGGCGACGGCGAGTGGTCGCTCGAGGCGGGCGACTGAGAGGAGTTCGCCGCGCCGCAGGCAATAGGGTGAGTGGAGGAACGCCGCCATGTGGCCCGGAGAGGTCAAGGCATGAGGCCCGAGGACCTGGTCACGCACGAGCGACAGCTTCGCTCGCTGCGGGATGTCATGGCCGGCTACCGCCAGCTCGGCATCCGCGTCGAGCACGAGGCGAAGTCCGTGCCGCTGCACAGCCTCATCGCCACCCAGAACGCCATCGAGACGAGGAAGTACGAGCTGGTGCTCCCGCTG
>JALGUI010000397.1 GCA_029820915.1 Candidatus Zipacnadia bacterium
CAGGTACCGGCCCTCGTAGATGGAGCCGGCCCCGACGTACACGCGGAAGGCGGCGACGGGCCGCGAGTGGTCCACCTCGACCACCAGGCGGCAGCCGTTGTCGAGCGTCTCGACGACCGGCGCGGCGCACGCGCAGGCGACCGCAAGCACCAGCGCCATGATCGCGGCAAGCGGAGCCGACCTCGTTGCTCTCATCCGGATCCCTGCCCAGTAGCTGGAATAGCGCCCATCGCCGGACCGAGGCCGGAGACGCGCGCGTCGGCGCAAATCGTAGCATACGTACGTACGCGTGTCAAACGACAGTGCGTCCGCGGGCTGGCCGCGCGGCGGGCAGGATTCGACCGTGCGCCGGGGAAGCAGGAGCGCGAATCATGGAATCGCGCGGGCCCACCGACGAAGTGCTCGACCTGCTGTTCCCGCCGCGCTGCCAGGTCTGCGACCGGCTCGGCAGCGACCTGCTGTGTGAGACGTGCCTCGAGGAGGTCCTGTTCATCGGCGAGCATGCCTGCGCGTGCTGCGGCGTGCCGCTGCGGCCGACGCAGCGGGCGAGCCAGGTCTGCGCCGACTGCCGGGGGTGGCGGTGGATCAGCGGGGCGCGGGCCGCCGGCCTGCATGCGGGCGCCTTGCGGGCCGCGATCATCCGCTACAAGTTCGACGGTCGAACGCGGCTGGTCGAACCGCTGGCGGCGATGCTGGTTGAGGTCGTGCGCGCGGAAGCGGAGCGCATCGGCCTGCCGCTGGGCGAGTGCGCGGCGCTGGTGCCCGTGCCGCTGCACCCCGGGCGCAGGTCGTGGCGGGGCTTCGACCAGGCCGAGCTGCTGTGCGAGCGGACGGCCGACGAGGTCGGGCTGCCGGTGTGGACGGACGTGATCGCGCGCATCCGCAACACGACGCCGCAGGTGAACCTGCGGGGGGCGTCGCGCCTGGAGAACGTGCGCGGCGCCTTCGAGGCGCGCAAGGCCTGGAAGCTGCGGGGCAGGTCGGTGATCCTGGTGGACGATGTGTTCACCACGGGGGCGACGATCAACGAATGCGCCGCGGTACTGCGCCGGGCCGGTGCGGTTGCGGTGTACGGTCTGACGGTCAGCCGCACCGCGCCGCTGTGGCACCCGGCCGCGTTCACGGACGTGGGCGACGACGCGAGGGAGGCGAGCTAGCGCCATGCTGCGCGCGAACATCCAGGTGGACGTGAGCAACCGGATCGGGCGGATCGACCCGAACATCTACGGTCACTTCATCGAGCAACTGGGCCGGTGCGTCAACGGCGGCATCTGGGGCGAGATGCTACAGGCCCGCAAGTTCGTGGGCTTCGACGACGACCATGACGGCCTGCCCGACCCCTGGCGGCGCAGCGGCGGACGCGACCCGCAGCTCCTGGCCTCGGTCGAGGACCAGGGCGACCGCCGGCGCTGCCTGCGCCTGCGCTGCCTGGCGGACGACGGCCGCGCGCACGGCGTCGGCCACGGCGGGCTGGCGGTGCGCAGAGGAGTGACGTACAGCCTGCTCCTCGACGCGCGTTCCCAGGGAGATGTCCGCGAGGTGGAGGTGGGTCTGGGCGGCGAGCGCGTGGTGCGCGAGGCGCCCGGCGGCGAGTGGGAGCACTGGGAGATCGAGCTGCCCGCGCGCTGGGACAGCGACGACGCGGCGCTCGCCATCGCCTGCCGCGGGCGTGGCGACCTGCTGGTACGCGCGCCCAGCCTGATGGCCGCCGCCGACCGCGCAACCGGCGGCTTCCGGGCCGATGTCATCGAGCTCGTGCGGGCGATCTCACCGCCCGTCGTGCGTTGGCCGGGCGGGTGCTTTGCCGACGCCTACCGCCGGCGCGACGGCATCGGGCCTCGCGACGGCAGGCCGACGGTCTTCGACCCGGCGTGGGATGCCTGGGAGCCCAACGACTTCGGGACGGACGAGTTCGTGATGTGGTGCCGCAGCGTTGGCGCCGAGCCGTACATCTGCGTGAACACCGGCTCGGCGGACGCGGCGGAGGCGGCGGCGTGGGTCGAGTACTGCAACGGCCCGGCCGAGAGTGAGTGCGGAGGCGCCCGCGCGGCCAACGGCCATCCGGGGCCCTTCGGCATCCGGTACTGGAGCGTCGGCAACGAGACCTACGGGGGATGGGAGATCGGCAACATCCCCGCGGACGAGTACGGGCGGCTCTTCCTCGAGTTCGCCGAAGCCATGCGCGCGGCCGACCCGAAGATCGAGCTGATCGCCGTCGGGGCCGACCCCGTGGACCACCCCGACTGGAACCGGACGGTCCTTGACATCGCCGGCGGGGCCATGGACTACCTCTCGGTGCACCGCTATGTGCCCCATGTGCGGGACGACGACGAGCCCGAGCGACAGTACGTAGCAATCGCGGCGGCGCCGGTGGACATCGAACGCCGGCTGCGCGCCGTGGCCGCGACGATCGATGAGGTGCTCGGGCCGAACAGCGGCGTGAAGATTGCGTTCGACGAGTGGAACGTGTGGCTCGACGCGAACCGCGACAACGCGCTCGAAGAGCGCTACGAACTGCGCGATGCGCTGTTCGCGGCCGGGGTGTTCAACGCACTGCAGCGGCTGTGCCCCGACGTGACCATGGCGAACCTGGCGCAGCTCGTGAACGTGCTGCCGGCGATCACAACGTCACGCACCGGCGCCTGGGGCACGCCGATCTACCACGCGTTCAAGCTCTACACGGAGGCGTGCCTGCCGGTGGCCGTCGCCTCCCACAGCGAGGGACCGACCTTCGACGCCGCGGCCTTCGGGAACACCCCGGCGCTGGAGGGCGTTCCCTTCGTCGATGTCGGTGCGACCGTCTCCGACGACGGCGGCCGCGTCGCGCTCGCGATGGTGAACCGGCATCGCACGGAGGAGATCGAGGTGGAGATCGAGTTGCCGGGCGTCGCCGATGTAGCCTCCGTCGAGGTGGCGACACTGTCCGGCGAGAGCGAGTCGGCCGCCGGATCCGAGCAGGCACCGGATGCCGTCGCCATCCACCGTCGGTCGCTGTCGGTCTCGGGGACGACGCTCATCTGTCGTCTGCCGCCGCACTCGGCGACGGTGCTGACGCTCGAGCCGACGGGATGATGGCGACGGCCACCGTGCGGAAGAGATGATATTAAGGTATTGCGACGCGAGAGGTCTCGCGTGAGCGCTGAGCGAAGTACAAGATGGGAGCGGATCTGAACGGGGGCCGGGTTGCGGACGTGCGCAGCCGAGTTACGTTCTATTGGTTGTGTAAGGCCGCGGGAGGAGCAGGGGTAGCGGCGAGGTGGGGCGTAGTGGAGCGAAGCGGAACGCAGCCCCACCTCGCGGCGCGCGGTTGGGGGGG
>JALGUI010000398.1 GCA_029820915.1 Candidatus Zipacnadia bacterium
AGCCGGTTGTGCCCGCGCACCTCCACCCACCTCGTAGTGCAGGCGCCCTCGCCTGCACATCACTCGCTCACATCCGCCACCCTCATGCGCACCAGCCGGTTGTGCCCGCGCACCTCGGGGAAGTACATCAGCGACGCCGTCGAGGGCAGGATGCGGTACTCGCCCGGCGCCTCGGTGCGCATCACGTAGGTCACCTCGTGCGTGCCCTTGTGCAGGTAGTCGAAGAAGAAGATGATCCGCCTGTCCCACACCTCGCGTCGGTCCCACGGATTCTCCCACGGCCGCTCCTCGCCGCTGATGACCTCGCAGCCCGCCGGGATCGGCTCCTCGAGCATGGCGTAGTGCAGGTCCTCGCGCGCGGTCAGACGCAGCGTCACCTGGACGACGTCGCCCGGCTGCTGGGTGTCGGCCTCCACCGGGTTCTCGGCGGGCAGCGAGTACTCGCGCTTGACCACGATGTCCTCGGTGGTCGGGATGGCGCTCTCGGCGGGCACCAGGTAGCTCAGCCGCGCCGACCAGTAGACCATCCCCGGCCCGTCCTTGTCGATGGCGAGGGCGTTGTCGCCCGCGGCCAGCGCATCGGCGCCCACCGTGATCGTCTCCGGGTCGGCGAATATCTCCTCAGCGCTCATCCGCGCGGTGCCGACCTGCGTGCCGCCCACCGAGACGTTCGCGGTGTACTGCGGCGCCAGCTCGTCGGGGTTCTGCTCGAGGTACGCCGCCAGCGCCAGCACCGCCGCCGCGGTGTCCTTGGTTGAGCGCCACGACTTGCCCGAGCGCATGGCCATCAGCCAGCGCACCGCGCCGTCGATGGTCCCGCTGTCCGGCTTGACCTCGAGCATCAGGCGCATGACCTGCGCGGTGACCTCGACGTCGTTGTTCAGCCATGAGTACCTCGCCTGCCTCGACGTCGTTGTTCAGCCATGAGTACCTCGCCTGCCCTTCGGCGGCCCAGTGCACGCCGATGCCCTCGCGGATCGCCTGGGCCTCCAGCTCATCGGCGATCGTCTGCGCGGCGTCGGCAAGGGCCTGCGTGTCCTCCTGCACCCTCGCCTGCGACAGCCGATGCAGGGCCAGGCCGAGTGACGCCTGGCTGAACATGTCGAGCTTCTCGCGCTCATCCCACAGCGCGTTGATCGCGTTGGCGGCAAGGTCCCAGCGGCTCCTGTCCCAGGCGTCCGCGTAGGCCAGCGCCCACAGCAGGTAGGCCCTGGCGCGGGCGAAGCGCTCCTCCCCCAGCGTCTCGATCAGGTAGACGACGCCGCGGCGCATCGGGTAGGCCAGCGCCCACAGCAGGTAGGCCCTGGCGCGGGCGAAGCGCTCCTCCCCCAGCGTCTCGATCAGGTAGACGACGCCGCGGCGCATCGGGGCCTTCGCGCCGACGTAGCCCGCCTCGTCGGCGATCTTCAGGCCGTAGACGATGTACGCGGAGATGTACGGGTCGCTGTCGTCGAACTCCCACCAGTGCCAGCCGCCGTCATCGTGCTGGTAGCGGATGAGCTTCTGCAGGCCGAAGTTGACGTAGCGGTCGAGCATCTCGGGCCTCGGCCGCGAAGTTGACGTAGCGGTCGAGCATCTCGGGCCTCGGCCGCTGCGCGCCGAGCCGCTCGATGGTGCGCGCCACGATGACGTCGGGCAGGAAGCTGTCCATGGTCTGCTCGGCGCAGCCGTAGGGGTAGTGGGTCAGGTAGTCCAGCGCCTCGAAGATCGGCCCGGCCAGCGACGGCGAGAGCGTCACGGTGAGCTGCGCGCTGCCGTCGATCGCTTCCGTCGGCAGCGCGATCGTCTCCGCGACGTTCCCGTCGCTCGAGCCGGCCCAGGCGTCCACGTACTTGACTCCGCTCGGGACGACGGGCAGGCGGCTCTCCATCGCATCCTGTGCGCCGGGGCCGCCGTCAGCGGAGACCAGGAAGACCGCCTCATCCGGGCCGGTGGCGGTGATGCGCCAGGTGAGGCGCCGGATGCCGTCAGCGGGGATGGTCACCTGTTGGCGGGGCTCGCCGAGCACCTGCGCGCCGGTGGCGGAGAGCGAGACGTTGACCGACTTGCCCTCGCCGGTGTAGTTGTGCACGATCGCCGCGGCGGTGCCCTCATCGCCCTCGACGTAGAAGCGCGGCAGCACCAGGCGCACCAGCAGCGGCATCGTCACGGTCATGGTCTCGCGGCCCCCGCCCGCCCGCGTGTCGCGGTCGATGGCGCGGGCGGTGGCGCGCCACGTCGTCAGGTTGTCGGGCACCTCGAACTGCACCTGCGCGCGGCCGTCCGGCCCGGTGACCACCGACGGCGCCCAGTAGGCGGTGTCCTCGAAGCGCCGGCGCACGCGCGGGCCAGGTTGGCCCTCGATCCACTGGAGACGCTCCGCGAGATCATACACATCGTTCTGCAGGTACTCCACGTCCCGCGGCGGGGCCGCCTCCCCCTCGGCGGTCATCTCGTAGCCCTGCGCGCCGCCGCCGGGGTACAGGTGGCCGTGCGAGAAGTCGGTCCTCACGCGCGAGCGCGACTCGCCCCAGAACACGCCGAAGGGGCTTGGCGTGTCGTCCTCGCGGATCGCGTAGAGGGCCTCATCGACCACGCCCAGGCCGACTTCTGAGGCCACGCCACCGCCGCGCTGGTCGCGTGCGGTGATGGTGTAGGTGGCGGTCGCGCCGGGCTCGTACTGCTCTTGCCCGGGAGTGACGATGACCTCCAGCCTCTTGTCGTCGTGGGGCACCGGTAGCCTGACGCGGTCGTCGATGCGCTCGCCGCTGCGGACGATGATCGCCTCGACCGACACGCCCGGCTTGTACTCCTCTCTCACCTCGACCTTCAGGTCAAACTCGTTGGCCAGCAGCCGGTGCACCACATGGTCGAAGAGCCGCTCGCCCTCGACGGTCACCAGCATCCAGGCGCCGAGCTGGTCGGTCATCGTGTGGACCTTCGCGACATCGCCGGGCTGGTAGCGCGACTGGTCGCGCGCCATCGACAGCGTCGGCCACTCGGGCCGCTCCTCCTCGGGCGGCTCCTCGACGTGGAACGAGTCATCGTCATAGACCGGGTTGTTCTCATCGTCCACCGCCCACGCTTCGACCCGGTAGCGGTTCGGGCGCGTCGCCTCGAAGGTCACCGTGGCGCGGCCCTCGGGGTCGGTCTCGATGTCGTACTCCGTGCGCTCCTCGTAGTAGCGGTTCTCCCGGTCCTGCATGGGCTCGATGACCGCCAGCTCCACGCGCCGCGACACGCCGTTGCCGTCGTAGTCCGCGGTGCGCACCGTGATCGTCGGCGTCTCCTCCCCCAGGATGTAACGGTACTGGGTGGTTCGAACCGAAAGGCGGAACTGCGCCGCAGTGATCAGCGTCGAGGCCGAGGCCGAGCGCGGGCGCAGGGCCAGCTCGCTGACCGTCGCCTCCACGTTCATGCGCCGGTCCACGGTGGCGTACTGGGTCGGCACGTCGATGACCAGCTTGCCCGCCTCGTCGAGGATGCCCTGGCCGGAGATGTCGTCCTCGATGCGCATCGCGTCGGCCAGCCCCAGGCCCGCCGCGTCGCGGATGCGCTCGGGCACGGCGCTACCGCTCTCCGAGAACCTGATCTCGTACTCGACCTTGCCGCCCGAGACCGGGCTGCCGAAGAAGTAGTCGGCGGACACGGTGACCGGGATGGTCTCGCCCTGGAGGTAGTAGTCGCGCGGGATGGTCACCATCGGCTCGAACTCGGGCTTGCGGTAGGCCTCGACCTCGAAGCTGGCGTAGAAGACCGTCCTCATCTCGCCCTCATCCACGATCGTCACGATGTCGTATTCGCCCAGCGGCGGCTCGGGCGCGAGCTGGAAATCCGCGGCGAAGCTGCCCCACTCGCTCAGCGGCAGCTCCTGGCGGTAGACGGGGTCGCCGCTGAACCGGATCTCGACGGTCACGCTCCCCAGGCCGTCCGGCATCCGGTAGGCGCCGCGCTCGGCGCGCCGCACGGTGCCGCGGAACTGCACCAGGTGGCCGGGCCGGTAGATGGGTCGGTCGGTGTACACGTAGGCCTTGTACGGCCGCACCGTACCCGGCGCGGCGGGCGTTACGAAGGTCGGATCGCCGCCGGTGGCGGTCAGCCAGTACTTGCCGGTCACGTCGGTCACCGGGAAGCTGACCGTGCCATCGCGCTCGGTCTGCTTCGCGGCGATCCGCCCGGTCTCGTCGTACAGGTGCACCCACGAGTCGGCGATGGGCCGGCCGGTCGTCGCGTTCACCAGCCAGCCGAAGACCACGTCCGGCGAGCGCTTGCTGACCAGCGCGCGGTCGGAAATGGCGAGCCACGTGCGCTTCTCGACCCCGCCGCCCGTCATGGTGATGACGTAGACGCCGGGCGCGAGCTTCGGCACCTCGATGTCGCGGTCGATCCACGAGTCTTCGTATGCTTTCTCGACGCGCATGACCCAGCGTGCCGACGGCCGGCGCCCGGACAGGTCCATGTGCTTGAGGCGATACGGGATGCTGCGCTCATCGTCCACGTCGGACTCGTGGATCGCGTAGGCGTCGGGCGCAATCTCGCTCAGTTCCACACGATAGGCGTGGAAGACCGCCTTGTTGGTGTTGTAGAGCCACGCGCGGAGTTGGGCCTTTTCGGTCGTCGGGAAGATGCGCATGAAGGCCTCAACGTCCACGTTCGGCGCATGCTCGTCATCCTGCGCGGCGGCCACCAGCGGCAGCCCGCCCAGCAGCACTACGGCGGCAGTCAGGCTCAGGAGCACTCTCGGCTTCGCGGTCATCAGGGACCCTCCCGGCGTCACGGCGCTCTCTGCGGCTCAAGGATGCGGAA
>JALGUI010000399.1 GCA_029820915.1 Candidatus Zipacnadia bacterium
CCGTCGATCTGAGCGCCCTGCAGCAGACCGTCGCGCCGCTGGCCGGCCGCTACTTCGCCCCGTACTCGTTCTGCCTGCATCGCGTCCCCAGCGCCGTGCGCATGGACCAGTCGGCTCAGGGCACCGATCCGCAGGTCGCGGCGGACGTCGTGCGCGCCTTCGCGGACGAGTGGGAACGCCAGGGCCTGCCCCGCGAGGTCTACGTCTACGGGTACGACGAGCCCAAGCCCGAGCACTACGCGTTCCTGCGCGCGGCCTACGCGCGCATCCACGAGGCCGCGCCGGGCTACCCGATCATGCAGACGATCGGCGACCAGCGGCCCGAGGAGCTGGCGAGCTGAGCCCGCGGGTGCTCGGCGACTTCTACCAGGAACGCCGCGCCGCCGGCGACACGCTGTGGATGTACACGTGCTGCTCGCCCAAGCCGCCGCACGCGAACTTCTTCATCGACGAGCCCGCCATCGACCACCGCATCCTGTTCTGGCAGGCGCGGCAGGCCGGCGCCACCGGCTTCCTGTACTGGGCGGTGTGCTACTGGCACGGCCTGCCCGGCGCCGCCTCCGGCGAGCCGCACTTCCCGGACGTGCCCATCCGCATGGCCCGGCTGGGCACGTACGACAACTTCAAGGACAACGGCGACGGGGTGCTGATCTGGCCGGGGCGCGACTACCAGCCCGTCGCGTCGATCCGCCTCGAAGTCATCCGCGACGGCATCGAGGACTACGAGTACCTGGCGCTGCTGTCGCGGCTGGTCGAGCGCGCGAAGGCGCTGCCGGAAGGCGAGCGCCCGGACGCCGATCTGCTCGCCGACGCCGAGGGCCTGTGCCAGGTCCCGGCGGACATCTCCGAGAGCATGACGCGCTACACCAAGGACCCCGAGGTGCTGCTGGCGCGCCGCGAGGCGGTCGGCGACATGATCGAGCGCCTCAGCGCGGCCCTTGACGGTACGGAGGAGTGACCGATGATGCGCACACGTGTGCCGCCGATTGTTGGACTTGCCGCACTGATGCTGACGTCTCAGGTCTCGCTGGCTGACCTGCCGACCGAGGCCCCCTCCGCCGACGAAGGCACGGTGCTCCTGTGGCACTTCGACGAGGGCGAGGGGGAGGTCGCGGCCGATGCCTCGGAGCGCGGCCTCGACGGCGCCATCACCGGCGCCGAGTGGGTCGAGGGGCGCTTCGGGCACGCGCTCCAGTGGGGCGAGGGCGACGGGAACGTCTCCGTGCCGGGCGACCTGCCCGGCATCACCGACCAGTTCACGCTCGAGTGCTGGGTCAGGCTCGACGCGCCGCCCACCGGCGACGTGCCCTTCTGGGCCGCCGACGTGGGTGGGCGCCTGGGCTCGATGTTCATCGCCATCAGGCCGCCGGGCGCGCTCTACGTCGCCGTGCAGCTCGGCTCGCAGCGGAACTGGCTGGTCGGTGCGCGCGCGGTGGCGGTCGGCGAGTGGACGCACGTGGCGCTGGTCTACGACGGGCCGGCGGCGAAGATCGGCACCTTCGTCAACGGCGCGATCGACCTCGAGTTCGACCTGCCGCCGGACCTGCCCCCGGTCAACTTCGAGGCCGACCGGCCGTTCATGGTGCGCAGCTACTCCGGCACGGACGAGAAGCTCGTCGGCGCCATCGACGAGGTGCGCCTGAGCAGCATCCCGCGGCTTTTTGGCCACCAGTGGACGGCGCGCGCCTTCCTGCACGTGCTGCGCTACCGGCAGGAGCTGCTCGTCACCCAGCACGTGCCGCCGGGCATCCCCAACGCGCCGGTGAGCTACCGCGTGCGCGTCACCGATGCCGAGGGGCAGGAGGTTGTGTCGGGCGAGGTGAGCGTCGCCGAGGTTGCGGCGGACCGCGGCGTGATCCCCGCCGAACTGCCCGAGGGAACGTTCCGCGCGACCGTGACGGCTCTGCTCGCCGACGGCGCGGAGCAGATCATGGTGGACCGCGAGGTCGTGTTCACCCCGCCGGACACCGCGCTCATGGCGATTGATGCCGACAACGTGACGCACGTCGGCGGCGAGCGCTTCTTCCCGCTCATGGCCTACCATGTCCGCCAGAAGGACCTGGCCGAGGTAGCCGACGGCGGCTTCACCATCGCGCAGTCGTGGACGACCACCTACCCGCCGGACTGGGAGCGCGAGAGCGACGGCGCGGGCTTCCTCGACGCGGCCTGGGAGCATGGGATGCTCGGCGTCGGCGGGGGCGGCGGCCTGAAGGCGCCGGAGGTGGGGGAGAGGATGCTCACCCACTACCGCGGCGAGCCGGGCGTCGCGTTCTGGTACGTCGATGACGAGCCGCACGGGCCGGGCCGTCAGCCCGATGACATGCTGGCGATCCACGAGCAGTGGGCGCGCTGGGACCCGACGCACCCGTGCTTCCTGCTGCACAACCGCCCGGCCGAGTTCCGGCGCTACTCGCCAGCCTGCGACATCTTCGCCACCGACAGCTACCCGCTGCGCCGCGAGGGTGACACCGACATGATGCCGGTCGCCCTGTACACGCGCGCGGCGGTCGATGCCGTCGCCGACCGCAAGCCCGTGTGGATCGCGCTGCAGTGCTACACCACGCGCTCGACCGAGGAGAGCACCGCCGGCCGCGACATGCTGCCGCGCCTGCCCACCATCGACGAGCTGCGGTGCATGAGCTACCTGGCGCTGGCCGAGGGCGCGCGCGGGCTGCTCTACTACGCCTTCGATGACACCTACTACAGCCGGGGGGGCATCCGCGGGGTGAACCTGGCCGAGGAGTTCCCGGAGTTCTGGGCGGGGATGAAGGGCCTGATGGGCGAACTGCGCGGGCACGAGGACATCTGGACCGCGCCCTACGCCGATCTGCCCCCGCCGACCTGCAGCAACGACGCGATCGTCGTGCAGGCCCGGCCGCTGAGCGAGGGCGAGGCGGTCCACGTGCTTGCGGTGAACCCCACGCGCGAGGTGCAGGACGCCTGGGTGCAGCTTGCGGGCTTCGAGGGCGAGGGGCAGGTCGAGGACGTGCTGTCAGGCCGCACCGTGGACATGCGCGACGGCCTCATCATGGACGAGCTGCAGCCGCTGCAGGCGGCCTGCTACCGGGTGCCGCCGGTACCAGGATAGCGGCGCGGTCAACGCGCGCCGTAGTCCAGCCCGGCCCGTCGTTCTCGCCGGGCCCCCTGACCCCGCGGGCGATGCGGCCCGTCCGAACGGCGTGTGCATGATGTCCCTCAGAGTCGCGACGGGGTCGTTGCCGTCGGAGGGGCCGGGCGCCTGCCCGGCCCGTCGTTCTCGCCGGGCACCCTGGGCCCGCGGGCGATGCGGCCCGTCTACCCGGCCAGGACCTCCGTCAGTTCGCGCGCGGCCTCGCGCAGGTCGGGCAGGACGCTCGAGGCCGGGGTCAGGGCGTCGGTCAACGCTACCAGCACCGCGCCGTCGCCCGCGGCCAGCGCGATGACGTGCCCCTTCGGCCCGCGCACGGTCGCCTCGCGCGGTTCGCCGCCCGCCAGCGCCCGCGCGGCGGTCTCGCTCGCGGCCAG
>JALGUI010000400.1 GCA_029820915.1 Candidatus Zipacnadia bacterium
CAGTGACTGCAGTTCGCATGGTGTCCTCCGGTTGTCTGGCGTCCCCCGGGCCGACTTCGTCGGCCTATCCCCCTCCCTGGTCCCGCCCAGGGGCGGGACAGGCGTGAGGGGGGAGGACACCGCCGCCTCCACCACCGTCCTTCGGCGGGCCGCGCGGTTGCCGCCCCCCCTCTTCCGCCCTCGCGCGTAGCGCGAAAGGGGGAGGGGGGAAGAGGCCGCGCGAACGGCCTCAGGGGGGAGGGGCGCCGTTGCCGTGCCTCCCCCCGACGCGAGCAGAGCTCGCGCCACCCCCCTCCCTTTGGGGCTTCGCCCCAGGGCGTGAGGGGGGGACGACACCTTCGCCTCCACCACCCTCGTTCGGCGGTCCGCGCCGTTGCCGTCCCCCCCCTCTTCCGCCCTCGCGCGTAGCGCGAAAGGGGGAGGGGGGATGCCCGACGGCGGTCGGGCAGGGGGGAGGGGCACCCTTGTCCACCTGACTACGGTGACTCCTCGAGCGCCTCCCGGATGGCGCGAAGCACACCCGGCAGGTCCTCGCGCACCCGCGCCTCGGGCACACGCAGGACTCTGATGCCTCGGGACTGCAGGCACTCGTCGCGATAGTGGTCGTAGCCCTCCTGCTCCGCGTGGACCGGGCCGTCCACCTCAACCGCAAGCTGTGCCTCGCCGCAGTAGAGGTCGAGCACGAAGTCGTCGATGGGGTGCTGCCGCCGGAACCGCATGCCCAACTGCCGCCTGCGCAGCGCGTGCCAGAGGAGATCCTCAGCCCGCGTCGGCTCCCGGCGCTGCTCACGCGCGAACGCCACCTTGTCACGATCGGCGACGCCGATCACTCGACGCGTTCGCCTCATCCTGCGCAGTGCCTCCCTTCTGCCTCCCCCCGGCCCGACTTCGTCGGTCCACCCCCCTCCCTGGCGCCGCGCGAACGCGGCGCAGGCGTGAGGGGGGAACGGCTCTCCGCGTGACCCTCTCCCGCCCTCGCGCGCCAGCGCGAAAGGGGTCAGACCGCATAGCGGTCTGCGGGGGAAGAGGCCGCGTGAGCGGCCTCAGGGGGAGGGGCGCTACACGCCGAGCTCCTTGCGCAGCGTCTCCCGCGACTCCTCGTTGAGCAGGAAGCCGATGTCCTCGCGCATGTACTCGCGCGTCACGTCGAAGATGTCGCGGATGCGCACGTTGATGACCTCCGCCGCCCCGATCCGCGTGACTCGCAGCACTCCGTGCCTCTCGAAGACCGCCCGCCTTCTGCTGAAGTCGTTGGTGTACCCCTCATCGCGCAGGAACTCCACCGATTGCGAGGGCATCTCCGTCCCGTCCTCCAGGATCACCGTCGAGCCCGCGAAGTCGCGGTGGGAGCGGTAGGGCACGCGCATGTACTCCTCGACCGCGTGCAGCTCGGTGCATGAGCTGAAGCCCACCCCCAGAAACAGGCACCACGCGTCCAGCTCGTAGAGCTGGTGGAAGGTGCTGCCCTCGCCGAAGCTGGACACGCCCTCGCCCATGACCTGGTCGGTCTGCGGGCCGATGGCGGCGACGGAGTGGCAGATGTGCGTTGAGCGCCTGGCCTCAGGCCGCAGGCGGAAGGTCTCCGGGATGATGCCGACCTCGTCCTTGCATGAGGTGTTCACCAGGTCCAGCACCACGCGCTCTGCCTCATGGTTGGCGCCCCAGGTGAAGGTCGGGACTACGACCGTGCCACCATCCCCCACCGCGGCCAGCAGCGCGTCGATGATCGCGTCGGCGCCGCCCTCCACGTAGCCGAACGCGCTCAGGGACGAGTGCACCAGCACCACGTCGCCCGCGCCCAGTCCCACCTGTGCCAGCCCGTTCGCTATCTGCCGCCTGTCCACCGGCGCTCCCTCGGTCACTGATCGTGCTCCTCTCGCGTGATGGCCCGCAGCGCATCCTCCGGCGGGGGTGGCGCGCCGCCGTCCTCGCGCGCCACGATGACGTAGGTGCGATCGCTCTCCAGGCACGGCCAGCGGACCATCCAGGCCGCGTCGTCCGGCAGACCGGGCGCCATCCACACGCGGGCGGTGCCATCGCCGATGCGGACGGTGCGGTCCGGCTCACGGTTCGGCGCCACGGGAACGGGGGTGGGCGGGATCGTCCCGCGGCGGAAGGTGTACACGTCGGCCCGCCCGCTACCGAGGCGCCACCCGACCCGGTGGCCGCACCGCATCCCCGACGTCCGGTCTCCGGCGAGGTAGGTGCCCACGTCGCGACCGACCACGAAGCTCCCGGCCTCCGGCGCGGCCCACGGCGGGGCGACCGACAGGTCGCTGAGCAGGTCCTCCTGCCTGCCGTCGGTCGGGCGCACGCAGCGCCCGAGCGGCGGAGATGACCTCACAGCCACCGCCAGTACCTGTTGCGTCGTCAGCCGAGCGACCCCGGTGTACAGGGTCATCGGGGTGGTGAACTCGAGGATCGGGAAGTCGTCGGTATTGCGCCTCGCGCCTTGCGACATCGCGGTGACGAGGTCCGCGCCGAACAGGTACCCGGCCAGCAGGTCCCAGGTGTCGCGTACGCCCGCGGCCTGCAGGTCGCCGGGCACCTGCCCGGCCGCCGCGCGCGGGGCCAACGACACCAGGTCGATCACCAGCGGCGACGTCGTCCCGATCAGGAACGCGTCGGTGGCCAGGGTCGGGAACAGCCACAGCGAGCAGTGCGGGAAGACGTCGCTGAAGGTGGCCAGGATACAGCGCAGGTCGTCCGGCGCCAGATTGTACAGCGGGATCCACCGGCAGAACAGCCCGTCCTCCGTCAGGTGGTCGCGACACAGCTCGAAGTGGTCGCGCGTGAAGAGGTTCGCGACCCCGGATATCCAGGGATTGGACGGCTCGCTGGTGATCAGGTCGTACCTCGAGCGCGTGACCAGCAGGAAGTTGCGCGCGTCGTCGAGCACCAGGTTCACCCTGGGATCGCGCAGGCAATCCCTGTTGACATCGCGGAAATGCTCGGTCACCTCGACCATCGCCGGCTCGATCTCCACGCAGTCGATCCGCTCAAACTCCTCGTGGAGTTCCAGCGCCCCCAGCGTGCAGCCGCTCGCCAGGCCCACCACGAGGGCCGACGACGGATCGGGGTGCAGCAGAGTCGGGAGGTGGGCGAGCATTAGTTGCGTGCTCAGGTCCCCCGTTGACGCATCGGTCTTGCCGTTGATCTGCAGGCTCAGCAGGGGCTCCGGCATCATCGGGAGGGTAACGCGCGTCACGCTGACCGTGGCCGTCAGGGCGTCCCGGTAGTAGAGGACCTCCTTGTCCTGCATCAGATGCCGGGAGGACCCTCTCAGGTAGTACCCCGGCCAGTCGGGCAGCAGCGGCCAGGCCGCTACGGCGGCACCCGCCACGATCAGTCCCGCGGCCGCCAGGCGCGGCCTCAGCCGGAACGATGCGGCGACGTACGCCGCGCCCACGACGAGGTTGAGCGCAACACCGACGGCCAGGGCGTGGCGCACGCCGATGGCGGGGATCAGCAGGAAGCCGGCGGCGAAGGACCCGATCACGGTGCCCACCGTGTTGGCGGCGTACACAGCGCCGACGCGCCGCCCCACCACGCCCATGCTCTCCGTCGCGAGTCGCGTCACCAGGGGGAAGGCGTAGCCCATCAGCAGCGCCGGCGGCAGCATCACCACCAGGGCGATGAGCAGCTTCCCGCCCTCCAGCAGCCAGAACCGTGGACCGATCGCGCGGAACAGGGCCAGGAAGAGGAAGGGCAGCCGGTCGAGCACGGGCGTGAGGAAGGTCACCAGGGCGCCGATGGCAAGCTCCACGATCCCGAACCACAGCAGGGGGGCGCGCAGCCGATCCACCGAGGCCCGCCCCCGGCTCGCCAGCACCAAGCTCCCCAGGCCAATGCCGGCGAGGAATGCCGCGAGCATGGCGCAGAAGGCGTAGGTGGACGTCCCTACCGCCAGCGACAGCACCCGCGTCCAGCCGACCTCGTAGATCATGGATGCGGCGCCGCACAGACCGTAGGCGACCAGCAGCCACACGTACCCGGCCTGCGCCGTGGCGGGCGACTCCGGCCGCTCGGCCTGCTCCTCCTCCGGCGTCCTCGTGTCCGAGGCCAGGTACAGCGCGTAGGCCGCGAGCGCCACGCCCAGGTTGAGCACGGCCGTGAGGTAGATGCTCTGTCGGATGCCCACGGCGGGGATCAGCAGGAAGCCTCCCGCCACCGCCCCGACCATGGCGCCGATCGTGTTGGTGCCGTAGAGCGCGCCGACGCGGCCGCCCACCTGGTCGAGGCGCCGCATCAGGGCTCTCGTCAGCGCCGGCAGCGTGCCACCCATCAGCATGGCGGGCGGCATCAGCACCGCCATGCTGAGCGCGAATCGCACCAGCCGGAGGAGCCACGGCCGGCCCGCCAGGCCGGGGTGGATCGCCACGTACGCCTGCTCGACGAGCACGAAGAGCCACGGTGTCGCGAAGCAGATGAGGCCGATGGCCGCCTCGAGCAACGCGTAGAGGCGGAGCGGGTGCCGGCATCGGTCGGCGATGCGGCCGAACACCGCACTGCCCAGCGCCAGCCCGCCCATGAAGGCCGCCAGCACGGTGCTGACCGCCAGCACCGTCACGCCGAAGACGAGGGTGAGCCGCCGCGACCACAGCACCTCGTAGATCAGGCCGGTGGCCCCTGAGATGAAGAAGCACACGAGCACGACCGTGTCCGGATGCCTGGCGAGCAGATCCAGGAGGGCCGATGACGAACGCTCGTCCTCGGGCATCCGCGCACGCTGCTTGTCCGCCATGGTCGGCTCACCTCCTCGGCAACCAACCAGCGCCCGTCGCCGTGCGGGCGGGCGTGCCTTCGCCTCCGCTTCGGCCCCAACCTGCGAGGCGTCGGCGCCCGGCAGGTTCGCGAAGATTGCGCCTCGGCCCCCAACCTGCGAGGCGTCGGCGCCCGGCAGGTTCGCGAAGATTGCGCCTCGGCCTTCCGGCCCGAAGGGCAGCGGTGTCGCCGCGTGGAAGAGGGGGCCGGCATCAGGCACAGGCATGTCGGAAGAGGTGCAGGCTCATGGTGCGCTGGACGATCACCGCGACTGCAGCGCTGCTCGTGCTCGTGGCGGGTGGGTGCACGCGAGAGCAACCTGCCGCGGGCGGGGAAGGCCCCGGGGCCCAGCCCGCCGACGAGCGGGCCGAGGTCCGCTTCCTCGCCATGGAGTACGACACCAACACCCGCCCCTTCATGCAGAAGCTTGAGCAGCAGTTCGAGCAGGCCAACCCGGACATCGACGTGCGCATCGAGGTCATCGACTGGG
>JALGUI010000018.1 GCA_029820915.1 Candidatus Zipacnadia bacterium
CAGCCGCACCAGCATGTCGGCCATCGGTCATCGCTCCCTCACGAGTGGAACAGCCGCCCCGCGCCGATGTGATCGGTGGGGCCGTGGCCGGAGCCCAGCGGCAGCCCCCGGCGGATCGCCTCGGTCACGAAGCGCTTGGCCCAGGCGACGGCGGCGTCAAGCCGATAGCCCCGCGCCAGGAAGGCCGCCATGGCCGCCGAGAACGTGCAGCCGGTCCCGTGGGTGTTGCGCGTGTCGATACGCGGCGACGAGAAGCGCATGGTCTCCCCCATCCGGGCGTCATGGAGCACGTCAACGGCCTCGCCCCCGCGCAGGTGTCCGCCCTTGACGATCGCCGCGCCCGCGCCCAGCGCGTCCTCCGCCGCGATCTCGCGGCCCAGCAACTCCTCCGCCTCCGGCAGGTTCGGCGTCACGATGCGCGCGACCGGCAGCAGCCGCTCGACGACCGCCACCCGCGCGTCCTCGTCAAGCAGACGGTCGCCGCTCTTCGCGACCATCACCGGATCCACCACCACGTTCGGCACCGCGTGATGCGCCAGCCGCTCGGCGACGGCGGCCACGACCTCGGCGGTGCCGAGCATTCCGGTCTTGGCCGCGTCGCAGCCGATGTCCTCGACCACCGCGTCGATCTGCCCGGCGACGAGCGCGGGCGCGAGCACCAACGCGTCGCGCACGCCGACGGTGTCCTGCGCCGTGATGGCGGTGATCGCGCTCATGCCGTAGACGCCGAGCACGGTGAAGGTCTTCAGGTCCGCCTGGATGCCCGCGCCGCCGCCCGAGTCCGAGCCGGCGATGGTCAGCGCGACCGGCGTGCCTTCGCTCATGCGCGCTCCTCCACCAGCGACAGCGCGCGCTCGGGGTAGTTGCTGACCACCGCGTCCACCTGCAGGTCGATCATGCGCCGGATGTCCTCCGGCTCGTCTCCCGTCCAGGCCATGATGGCCAGCCCCGCGAGACGGCACTCGCGCACCAGGGCCTCGGTCGTCTTCTGGTGCACGCAACTGACGAAGTTCGCGCCGCACTCCAGCACCGAGGAGATGAGCGCGCCCATCTCCTCGGGCGTCTCCGCCGCCGGCCCCATGGTGATGAGGCCACAGGCGAGGCCCGGCTCGGCGTCCTTGGCCGCGCGCAGATCGCCGGGCTCGAAGGACACCACGGTCACGCGCCGCACCGCGTCGGCAGCGCGGATGATCTCGACCACCTGGTCGGCGATGCCCCGGTCCTTGATCTCGATGTCCACGACCAGGCGCGGCGCGATGCGCGCCAGCACCTCAGACAGGATGGGGATGCGCTCGCCCGCGTACTCCGCGTCCTTCCACGAGCCGGCGTCGAGCGCGCGGATCGCGTCGAGCGTCATCTCGGCGACCGCGCCGGCGCCGTCGGCGGTGCGGTCCACCTTCGCGTCGTGGATGCACACGATCTCGCCGTCGGCGGTGCGGCGCACGTCGAGTTCGAGGAAGTCGGCGCCGACCTCGATGGCCGCCTCGAAGGCCGCCATGGTGTTCTCCGGCGCCACGCCCGAGCGCCCGCGATGGGCGCAGACCAGTGGCCGCAGTCGCATCGTTACCTACCTCCGCTGCTGTCCGCTAGTGCCAAGTTGCACAAGTCCGCGTGTCATCGTCGGCTGCCAACGGCATGTGCAGGCGGGGGCGCCCGCACTACGGCATGGTTCTTAGCTACCTTTCCCGAAAACACATTCGTACGACAGGCACCCTCGCCTGTCGAGTCGTTGACACTCAGACCTCTGCAAGCAAGCGCTAGGCGGGCGGGAAGACCGTCGGCAGCACGTGCAGCAGGTCGGAGGCCACGAGTCCGCGCATGCCCGGCTGCACCGCCAGGTCCGCCGCCCGCCCGTGGTAGTAGACGCCCGCAACGGCCGCGCCGAGCGCCGGCGCGCCGCCGGCGAGGAAGGCGCCGATCATGCCCGCCAGCACGTCGCCCGTGCCGCCGCCGGCCAGGCCCTCGTTGCCGGTCGGGTTGACCCACGCCTCGCCATCGGGCGATGCGGTCACGGTCCCGGCGCCCTTGAGGACGACGACGGCCCCGGTGGCCTCAGCGGCCGCGCGCGCGGAGCCCAGCCGGTCGGCCTGGATGTCGCCGATTGACCGTCCGGTCAGCCGGGACATCTCGCCGGGGTGCGGCGTGAGCACCGTCGGCCCAGGCCGGTCCCCCAGTTCCTCGACGCGGCCCGCGAAGGCGTTCAGCCCGTCGGCGTCGATGAGCATGGGCGGCTCGATGCGGCCCGCCAGCCGCCGCGCCAGCTCGGCGCTCTCCTTATGCTGCGACAGCCCCGGGCCCAGCACGACGGCGTCCATGTCCGCGGCGAACTCGGCGATCGGCTCCTCGGCCGCCAGCGCCGGCGACCGCGCCTCGGTCTCCGGCATCGGCAGCGTGAGCACCTCGGTGCACTTGGCCTCGAGGATGTCGTTCAGGCTCTCCGGGCAGGCTATGTAGACGAGGCCCGCGCCCGAGCGCGCGGCGGCCAGCCCGGCCAGCGCCGCGGCCCCGGTCATGCCGACCGAGCCCGCAATGATCAGCAGGCGCCCGGCATCGCCCTTGTGCATCTCCGGCGACCGGCCGGGCAGCATCCCCGCCGCGTCGGCCGCCAGCGTCAGATTCGTGCGCAGCTCATCGGACTCGGTCAGCTCGCGCGATATGCCGATGGGCGCGACGATCACCTGCCCGCAGCGTTCACGGCCGGGATACTGGTAGAGGCCGAGCTTCGGCAGGGCCATCGTGACCGTGGTGTGAGCCTGCACGCCATCGCCGAGGATGCCGCCGGTGTCGGCGTGCACGCCGGACGGGATGTCGATGGCGAGCACGGGCGCGGGCGCGGCGTTGATGGCCGCGATCGCCTCGCGCGCGGCCCCGCGCACCTCCCCCGAGATGCCGGTGCCGAGCACGCCGTCCACGATGAGCGCCGCGCCGGCCAGCCGCTCGTCGAGAAGCTCGCGATCGGCCCGCTCGTGGATCGGCACGCCCATGCGGCGCGCAAAGGCGTAGTTGGTGGCGGCGTTGCCGGAGAGCTCCTCGCCCCCGGCCAGCAGGCACACCTCGACGTCGCGGCCGGCCCGGTGCAGCCAACGGGCGGCGACGAAGCCGTCGCCACCGTTGTTGCCCCTGCCCGCCACGACCACGACGCGCCCGCCGGCCAATTCCTCGAGCATCTCCTCGGCGGAGCGGGCGACGGCGCGGCCCGCGTTCTCCATCAGCACCATGCCCGGCAGACCCCACTCCTCGATGGTCCGCCGGTCCATCTCGCGCATCTCGTCGGCCGTGACCAGCTTCACCGCGGTCTCACCGACCTTCCGGGGCTACGAAAACGGGATGTGCAGCGGCCGGCCCTGGGTCGCCAGCGCCGCCTCGTGCAGCGCCTCGCTCAGCGTCGGGTGCGCGTGGATGACATCGATGATCGCGTCCACCGGCAGGCCCTGCTCGATCGCGAGCGTCAGCTCCGCGATCATCTCGGTGGTGTAGGTGCCGCAGACGGTCGCTCCCAGCAGCCTGCCGGTCTCCGGGTCGGACAGGAGCTTGGCGAAGCCCTCGCGCGCGCCCGAACATACCGCCCGGCCGTTGGCCGCGAAGGGGAACTTGCCGACGTCCACGTCGATGCCGAGCTCCTTCGCGCGGTACTCGACGAGGCCGACGGTGGCGATCTCCGGGTGGCAGTAGAGCGCCGTGGGCACGGCGCTGTAGTTGATGTGCGCCGCGATGCCTTGGCCGGCCTCGACCGCCGCCACGCCCTCGTGCATGGCCAGGTGTGCCAGCCCGATGCCGCGGATGCAGTCGCCGATGGCGTAGATGTGATCGATCGAGGTGCGGAGCTGCGTGGCGGGACACATCGCCTCCGGCGGGCGATCCGGATCGGCGGCGGGCGTGTCCACCTTGTCGCGAACCCAGATCCCCTGGCGCTCGATCCGCAGCCCGATCTGCTCGGCGCCGAGGTCGGCGAGGTTGGCGCGGCGGCCGATGGCGATCAGCACCACCTCGGCCTCGACGTGCTCTTCCTGGCCCCCGCGCTCGAACACCACGCGCTTGTCGTCGCCCGCGTCCTCGATGCGCACGACGCGCGCGTTGACTTCGGTGCGCCCGCCGCGGCGCTGGAAGGTGCGCATGACGACCTCGCCGGCGTCGTGGTCCTCGCGCGGCAGCGCGCGGTCGAACATCTCCACGATGGTGACCCGCGCGCCGAAGTGCAGGTAGGCGGCCGCCAGCTCCATGCCGGTGGCGCCCGAACCGATGACGACCATCGACTCGGGGACGTAGGGCAGGTTCAGCGCCGTGTCGCTCGTCCACACATTGCGGCCGTCGGCGCCCTCGAAGATGTCCCGCACCGGCGACGAGCCGGTCGCGACGATGATGTGCTCGGCCTCGACGCGCCCGCGACCGTCACCGGAGCCGACCTCGATCTCGTGATCCGTGACGAAGCGGCCGTGGCCGCGGTGCACGTCCACCTCGGCCCTGTCGAGAAGCGTGCCGACGCCGGACACGAGTTGCTTGACGGAGCGCTCCTTGTGCCGGCGGACCTTGTCCACGTCCATGGCGAAGTTCTCGATGGTGATGCCGAAGCGCCCGGACCGCTCGCAGGTCTCCATGACGTGCGCGGAGTACAGCAGCGCCTTGGAGGGGATGCAGCCGCGGTTCAGGCAGGTGCCGCCCAGTTCGCGCTCCTCGATCAGCCCGACCGACAGGCCGAGCTGTCTGCCGCGCAGCGCGGCGACGTACCCGCCCGGCCCACCTCCGATGACCACGAGGTCGTAGGCCTTGCCCTCGCTCATGTGCGGTGCCTTCCCTCTCGGACTCGCCGCGACCAGGTCGGTGCCAACCGGCACCAACTCGCGGGCGGCAGGCCCGCCCGCTCCGGCGTCCGTTTGGTGCCAACGGCATGTGCAGGCGAGGGCGCCCGCACTACGACGTGGTTGCCTGTGACCTTGGTCGTGCAACGATTCTTACTCCAGGCGCCCTCGCCTGTCGAGGTCGTTCGCACGCGGGGCCATGGAACCGTCTCTAGCCGGCCGCCGCCTCACGCGCAGGCGCGGCGGGCCGCCACAGATGTCGCGGCCAACTCGCGGGCGGCAGGCCCGCCCGCTCCAGGATGTCAACGTGGTAGCTGAAGTCGCCGAACTCCGACCGGCGGTGCGTGTCCGTGCCGATCGCGATCGGCACGCCGGCCTCCGCCGCCACGCGCGTCATCGCCACGTCGCAGTCGGGGTGCTGCTTGTGCGAGTTGATCTCCAGCGCGAAGCCCGCGTCGGCGGCGAAGCGCACGCTCCACGCCAGCAGCTCGTCGCTCACGGGCACCTCGGCGCCCAGCAGCAGCCGGTACGGGTGCGCCAATACCTCCATGCCGTGGCCCGCGAGCGCCTCGACCTGGAAGCGGAACTCCGCGTGGACCTCGTCGAGCGGACGCTCGTGGCGGATCGTGGGCATCGCGTGCACCGCGCCCAGCACCACGTCCAGCGTGGACAGCAGGCCCTCGGGGAAGACCTTGCGCCCGTCGGGCAGCACGTCCAGCTCGGTGCCGACGAGCATGCCGCCGCACTGGGCGGCGCGGATGGCGGCGATGTAGTCGAGGATGCGCTCGCGGCCGCCGTCACGACAGCTCTCGAACAGCTCGACGGCGTTATCGCTCCAGAAGCCCCAGCGGTTGTCGGGCGGATAGAAGATCTGCGCGCTGTGGTCGGTAACGGCGAATGACAGCGACGTGGTCCGAGCTATCTCTGAGTAACCCCGGAGCGTGACATCCTCGGCGCAGGCCGAGAACTCGGTGTGGGTGTGGCAATCGCAGAAGCTGTAGTCCATCCTCGTCTCCCAAGAGTGGCTAAGAGCGATCGGCGTAGTGAGTTTGCGGCATGGTACACCGACCGCCCCGCCGAATCAAGCCGGGAGCATCCCCGGCACGAGGGCCGAGGCCCGGCAACGGCGTGCAGGCGAGGCCCCTCGCGCTACGGGTCACCGGTCGGGTGAGTCAAGCTGAGGGGGCGCCGCCTGCACGGGGCACCGCCCGCGTGGGGCGCCCCCTTCGGTGCGGGTGTTGGGCTTCGGCCTAGTCGATGCCGGGGCCGTCGTCCACGTAGGATAGCGGCAGCTCGACCGTCGCGCCACCCTCGCGGCTCGACTTGTAGATGGCCTTGATGACCTCGACGGCCCTGCGCGCCTCGCTGCCCGGGATCTCGGGCTCGCGATCCTCGATGATCGCCGCGCACAGATCGCCTACGTGCTGCACGTGGCCGGTCGCGGTCAGCGCCGTCGGATCGGAGGCGGTGCCCTCGGTCGCCGCCTCGTCAGTCTCGGCCTCTTCCTCGCCGGGGATGTCCCAGGTGGTGATGGTGTCGCCCGACAGGCCGATGGTGCCCAGGTCGCCGGAGATCTCGACCCGGCAGCCGCTGCCGGGTGTGACGCTGGTGGTGCCCTCCAGCACGCCGAGCGCACCGTTCTCGTACTCGAACAGCGCGACGGCGGTATCCTCGACCGGGATGTTGCGCACCAGCCGGCGCGCGTGGGCGGTGACCCGGCGCACCGGGCCCATGAGGTGGATGATCAGGTCGATGCCATGAACGCCCTGGTTCATCAGCGCGCCGCCACCGTCGAGGTCCCAGGTCGCGCGCCACTCGCCACTGGCGTAGTACTCGTGGGAGCGGAAGTACTTCTGGTAGCAGTCACCCAGCACGAGCTTGCCGAGCTTGCCGGTGCGCACGGCCTCGCGCACCCGTTTGGTGCTGTCGTAGGTGCGGCGCTGGAAGACGCCGGAGAGCTTGACGGCGTTACGCTCGGCCGCCGCGATCATGTCGTCGATCTTGCGCAGCGTCACGTCGAGGGGCTTCTCGCACAGGATGTGCTTGCCCGCCTCGGCCGCCGTGATGGCGTGGCCCGAGTGCATGCCACTTGGGGTGCAAACGCACACGGCCTGGATGTCGTCGCGGGCGAGCATGTCCTCGAGGTCGCGGTAGTAGTTGTCGCCGATTCCGGCCTCCTCGGCGAAAGCCCTCGCCTTCTCCTCGATGATGTCGCAGCAGGCGATCAGCTCGGCCGCCTCCACCGCCTCGATGGCGGCGCGGTGCGTGCCGGAGATGACGCCACAGCCGATGATCCCGAACCCGATCTTGTCCATCTGTCTGTTCCCTCCGTCCCTTCATCTGACAGCTTCGGTCAGGTCCATCCCGCCGGCCCTGCCGGCGTGCGCGGTCCCGAGGCTATGCGGTGAGCGCCTCGAGGTTGTCGAGCATCTCCAGCGCCAGGATGAGCCCCTCGGCCGTGGCGTCGGTCTGGGCCGAGGTCAGATCGCTGGGCAACATGGGCTCAAGCCAGCTCCCATCCGGGTTCTGGCGCGCCACCAGCCCCTCGAGCACGGCCTCGGTGATGCGCTGGTAGTTGACGTTGCCGGTCTGGACGTAGAGCAGCGATGCGGCCCAGCCGAAGAGGCCGCTGCGGGGACTCGAGTAGCGGTCATCGGCGCCGGACTCGCAGAAGCCGACGTACTCCTGCGCCACGCGCAGGTAGCTGCGCTCGTCCATCGCCTCGGCGAGCTTGACCAGGAAGCCCGCCACGAGGCCGGGCACGAAGTACCACTGGCCGGGCTCGTCGAGCCGGAGCATGTACTCCTCGTCCAGGCCTTCGCCGTAGATGCGCACGGGCTCCTCGCCGCGCCGCACCATCAGGTACATGCGGTCGCCACTCTGGGGCATCTGCTCCCAGCGGCGCACCAGGAAGTCGCCGGCGGCGACGGCGACGGCCTCATCCCCCATGTACAGGGCGGCCAGCCCGGCGGCGGCGCTGCCCAGGAGGTCCTGCTCGTCGTCCAGCCCCGCCTCGGGCCCGTCGCGCAGGAAGCCACCGGTGTCGGGGTGCTGGAGGCTGGCCAGAAAGGCCCAGGCACGCATCGACAGTGCAAACTGGCCGAGCTTCTGCGCGCCGACGATGACCCACGCGGGCGCGTAGCCGTAGTAGCGCTCGAGCGCGCCCTGCCGGCCGAAGCTGGCGCCGAGGTCGCCGTCCTCGTCGAGGCTGTTGTCCGCGATCCACGTGCACAGCCGGACGGCCCGCCCGCTCTGGCCGCTGAGGGCAAGAGCGTAGGGGACCTTGTGGAAGCCGGTCAGGCCCTCGGGGAGAGGTTGGAAGGAGCCGTCCTCGTTCTGTTGTCGTATCAACCACTTGACGGCCTCGATGGCCGCCCGCTTCACTGCTGCTCTGTCCGTCGCTATCACTCCCGCTATCTTCGGGCGCGCCGCCGGAGAGCCGACGGCGCGCCCATGGCCTTGCTGTCGGCCCGCACGGCGCTTAGGTTGCGACGGCGCCCCCCGTCACGACCTGCTCGCCGCGCTCGGCATAGGCGACCTTCTCGCCCTGCGGCACCGTGCGCCAGATCAGGAACTGCTTGCGGATCGACGACAGGAACAGCGAGTTGGTCTTCTTCCACGACGTGATGTCACCGGCCAGACGGGTGAGCCGGATCTCGACGGTGAAGATCTCCTCGTCCTCGGTGGGCAGGCACCCCAACTCGAAGTCCTGGCTCACGCCCAGGTCGTACGGCGCCAGCCACATGCGCAGCTTGATCGCCACGCCGTCCTGGGGCGTGTCGCCCCGCCCTTCGAGCCGCACGTTCTCGGCCAGGAACTCCCCACCGGCGTAGCCAACGTACTCCGAGAAGAACTCCTGCAGGAACTCGGCTACGCCGAAGGCGTCGCGGCCCGTGACCGTAAAGGGCAGGCGCACGAGCAGCAGGTCGCCATCGGGCTCGGGCAGCTCCCACTTGCGCGCGATGCCGGGCGACGCGATCTCGGAGGCCTTCCGGCTCGGGTAGATGGTGGACAGCAGCACCACGATGACGACGAGGACGGTGACGCCCACCGCGGACATCGACGAGTAGTTGAGCTCCACGCCCGCCTCGAAGCCGAAGACGTGGATGGCCTTGGCCAGCATCTGGCCCAGCAGGTAGCCGATGATCGCGCCCAGGTTGGCGAACACGGCGGCCTCGGCGAGGAAGAGCGTGGCGATGTGCACCGGGGCCAGGCCCAGCGAGCTGTAGATCCCGATCTCCTTGGTGCGCTCGTAGACGGCGCCGAGCATCGTGTTGAGCACGATCAGCGCCGCGATCAGGATCGGGATGATCATCGTCTCCAGCCCGCTGGCGCTGGTCATGCCTACGGAGCTGAAGAGGTAGGAGCCGCTGGCCACCCCGGCGTAGAGGCTCAGGGCGAAGCGCTTCATCATGGTCGCGACGGCATCGGCGACCTGCTCGGCTTCGTCGAAGCGTATGCCGACGGAGCGCAGTGTACCGCCCAGCTCCAACGCCGTGGCGTACGGGATGACGGCGAGCTTCTCGGGCCCGTAGTGCTTGTACTCCTGCAGCAGGGACTGCGCGCCGCTCGAGCCGAGCTGCGAGCGGCGCTCGGCCTGGCGCTTGAGCTCCTCGATGACCTCCGGCCGCAGCATGGCGTAGTTAACCGGCGTCATGGGCTCGCCGTCGAGGTCCACCACGTTGCGCATCTGGTCCTCATCGAGCAGACCGATGACGGTGAAGTCGGTGCCGAAGAGCTTTACCTTCGTGCGGCCGACGTCGGAGCGGCCGATGCCGAGGGTCTCGGCCACCGATTCGGGCAGCAGAATGGCGTCCTTCTCCCCCGGCTCGATCCACCGGCCCGCGAGCAGGAGCCGCTCGGTGTCCGTGATCTCGCGCTCCTGCGGCGACAGCCCCAGGATGGCGTTGATCGTGTAGGTGGTGGACAGGTCCGTCGTCAGCGAGATGTCCACCATCAGTTCCTTCTCGAGGTCCGCGCTGGTGTACCAGGCGCGCGGGGAGACGATGGCCTCGTCCCGAAGCTCGTTGGCGATGATGCTGGCGGTCGGCGCCTCGAGCGACAGCCACGATCGGTCGCGGAGCATGATGCCCTGGTAGGCGGGCGCGTGCGACAGGCGGATCTTGTTCTCGCGGAGGAAGGACTTCACCGATGTGAAGGACAGCACCGTGAAGGTGAGGAGGATGAGCGTGATGGCCGTGAGCGCGGTGCGGGCCTTGCGCCGGCGCATGTTGGCGATGCCCAGGCCGAAGGCCGCGCCGGTGGCGGAGAGGCGGTCCACGTCGGCCTCGTGCACCCCACCACGCGACTGCTTCATCGACTTGAGCTCCTGGTTGAACTTCATGGTGACGATGCTGATCACCAGCACGGCGAGCGTCATGACGATGAAGGCCAGGAGGATGATCGGCGGACTGTTGGTCAGCGCGAACGCCGGGTGCACGAGCGCCAGCGCCAGGAACACGATCACGAAGACGACGACGGTGCCGATGATCTGCGTGATGATGGTGCGCGCGTGGATGAAGAGGCGCTCGCCGAAGAAGGCGAAGGGCAGCAGGATCGCCAGGTAGAACAGCACACCCTTCACCACGTCCTCGGCGGTCTTCTGCACGTCCGGGTAGGCGCGGGACTCATAGCCCCAGGCATGGCGCGCCGTCGCCACCGCCACGTCATAGCGCCGCTCCTCGAGCGCGGTGCGCGCGGTGCGCAGCGCGTCGTTGGCGGTCTGGTGCAGCTCCAGCACCCGCTGGTTGGCGATGCCGTGCCGCTCGAGCCGACGGATGCGGTACTCGTCGATCATCCACATGTCGTTCGCGATCTGCAGCGGCGTCATGACGATGCTCGACGTGGTCGCGGCCGGGAAGCCGATGCCCGTGGGCTTCTGCGCCGTGGCGTTGATGGCGACCATGCGGATGCCCACCAGGCCCATCGACATGGTCACCTGCACGTTGAGGTCGGGCATCGAGTAGATGACCGCGCAGGGCTCAACGTAGGAGGGAAACTCGGCCGCCACCTTGATCTCGTTGATCGAGTAGCCGAAGGACATCGGCTCTGAGTAGTCGATGGCGTCGTACACGAAGACCTTCTCGAGCGTCTGGAAGTAGCGCTCGTCCACCAGGTCGTACAGGCCGGTCGCCGCGCAGCGGAAGACGATGACCGGGCGCTTGAGCCCGGCGCGCCCGTAGACCTCGCGCGGGTACTTCTTGTCGCCGTCGATGCCCCGGTCGGGCGCGTAGATGATGTCGCCGCTGCCGGGGTCGAAGTGGAAGGCTTCGAGCCGCACCGCGCGGTTGGCCATCTCGCCGCGGATCACGAACTCGCTGGTCTCGTTGGCCATCGCCAGCACGGACGTGTGGACGCCCATCATGATGCGGTACTGGCCCTGTACCAGCACTAGCGAGCCGGCCACGGGGCTGTTGGGAACGAAGCTCTCGCGGCGCCGGAACTCCAGCACCGTGCCCTCGACATCGACGAGGTCGTCCATCTTCTTGAGAGCCTCGACGCGCTTGAGCGCCCGCTCACTCAACGTCATGTCGCCCAGGAACTTGTACAGCAGGTTCGCCAGCATCTGGTTCTGGGTGACGAGGTTGTCCATGTTGAGCCGGTCGGGCGTATCCAGAGGCGTGTCCGAGTAGTTGCGGGCGTCGTTGACCGTCGTGAAGGTGATCCCCGGCCGCCCGCCGCGGATGACCATCTCGTGGTCGAAAGCGATCTTGCCGGGGAAGAAGGTGTGCCACTCGCGGCCCTTGATCGGGTTGATGCCGTCCACGAAGGTCTCTTCGACCTTCATGCCCAGCGCCCCGGCTATCCGCTCGGCGTCGCCGGTGAACTGCTTGCCCAGCGGCGAGTAGAAGCGCAGCAGGTGCGCCTGGGCGAAGTACCAGCCGACCTGGAAGGCGCCCAGGGTCGGCGTGTGGGTGCTCAGGTCGATGCCGACGAACAGGTGGATGGTGTCGAACTGGTCGAGGGCCTCCCAGATGCGCATGTGCCTCTTGTGCCGCGCGATGTCCTCATCGAGGCGCTGGACGCGGAGGAAGGCCGCCTCGGCGCCCAGTTCGAGCTGGCCCACATTGATGCGGCTGGCCATCTCCTCGCGGCGCTCGCGCTGGGCCTCCGACAGCGTCGCCCTGATGGCCTCGAACTCCTGGCGGCGGCGCTTCATCCTCTCGATCTCATGCCGCGTGTCCTCGAGCGCGCGCTCGAGTTGCGCCAGCTCACGCTCCATCTCCTCGTAGCGCTCGCGGCGCAATCGCGTCTTGCGGGGCTCCTTGCCCCACAGGTTGATGAACTCCCGTGCGCCGGTGAGGGCCTCGAAGTGCCCGCTGCAGGCGAGGAAGATGACGCTGCGCTTCGGCGGGTTCGCGGCGAAGATCTCGGCCAGCTCGAGCAGCGTTGCGATGGAGACGGCGTTCTCGGCGCCGGGCGACAGCGCCGGAACCACCGAGACCGAGTCGTAGTAGGCCTCGAGGATGATGGCCTCGTTGCGCATGGAGGGATTGCTGCCGGGCAGGATGCCGATGATGTTGCGGTTGACCCTGTCCTCCCAGGTCACCTGGCTCTCGAGCCGCGCGTCGGCGTGGGCGTCGGCGGCGGCGATGACGGCCTCGGCGTCGTCACCGGACAGCCAGAAGCGGGGGACATCGACGGGCACGCGCAGCCACTTCGTCTCCGCCTCGCCGCGCGTGGTGTCCTCGGGCTCGATGAAGACCACGGCCGCGGCGCCCAGTAGGGGCACGTGCAGCCAGTTCTGGCCATTGTTGAAGTCCATCACGACGATGGCGCCCTCGACGGGCTTGCCGTTGAAGTCGGACAGGTCGCCGTCCTCGACGTAGATGACAGGGCCCTCGATGCCCTCCTCGGGCACACAGGTGGTGCGGCACAGGTTCGGCCACAGGCCGTACAGCTCGTAGGTCCGGCCGTCCACCTCCAGCGAGGCGTGCTCCTCCAGCGGCGTGGGCAGGTTGAACTCCTGCTCGTAGGTCTCCAGCCCCAGCTCCTCGAAGGCGTCCAGAATCATGTCCGCCGCCGTCTCGTTGCCGGGGTAGCCCGACACCCTTGAGCCGAGAGCCGCGAAGTCGTCGATCCGCGACCGCAGCCGATCGCGAGAGATCTGGTCGGCGATCTCCCTGGCGCCCATGGCGCTGTAGCCTGCGTCGGCCGTCAGCAGGCACAGCACGGCCCCCATGGCGATGGCCGCGCACAGACCGCGGAGCACAGTGCGCTGTCCGGAGAGTGTCATTGTCGCAACATCCTCCTCGCCGGTCACTACGGCCGCCCGCACACGGGCGCGGCCCGGGAACTTCCGGCCCTCTCAGCCGAAGTGGACCACGTACCGACGGTACATCTCATTGATGGTGCTGAGCCAGCCCCACACCAGGCCGGCGGTGAAGAAGTGGCCGACTACGATTCCCAGGAAGAACGGGATCAGCCGGCGGTACATGCCCATACCGCCGACCCGCAGGATCAGGCTCTTGAGCAGCCACACGATGAAGAACGGGCCCCAGAGGGGGCCGCCGTAGGCGGTGACCATGGCGTAGCCCAGGGGGTGCAGCGGGAAGCGCAGGAAGACTGAGCGCAGCCCGACCAGCCCGGCCGTGACCAGCACCCCCACCACCGCGGCGCCGGTGCGGCCCCGGTCGGGCTCCTTGTGCCCGCGCATGAAGCTGGCCAGCTCTTCGTACTCCGTGACCGCCAGCCGCGTGCGGTAGCCGCCCTGGGTAGTCCCGCCCTCCAGGATGTTCGCGCCGTGCATGTAGTACGCCTGCAAGTGTATCACATACGCACCGGCCAGTCCAACCACGAGCGCCACCACCAGCCACCAGGCCATCACCCGCTGGCGGATGCGCGCCTCCTCGGCGATTCGCGTCGCCTCGATCTGGTAGGCCATCATCGACTGGAAGTAGCCGCGAGACAGGAACATCAGCAGCGAGAAGATGGTCAGGTTGCCCCAGCCACCGAAGCGCACGTAGGGCTCGGAGCCCGCAATGGCAATCATCATGCGCTTGTGTTGGTAGAACGGGAACAGCCACACCATCGCGGCCCCCGCCTCGGCCCGGGCCCGCGCATAGACGAGTGCGAACAGCAGGAAGAGCCCGAGGTAGATGGCGGCGGTCCACAGCGCCATGCCCGCCATGCTCGTCCACAGCAGCATGAAGCCGAAGCCCGCCACCAGGCCGATCAGCGCGCCGCGGTAGCTCATCGGCTCGTCGCTGTCGTCGATCGACCGGTCGCCCAGGATGGCTCGGCGCCAGATGCGGCCCAGATGCTCCCGGGCCACGAAGACCAGGAACACGCCCAGCGCCAGGTAGGCGCCGAAGGACTGCTCCTGCACGAAGGGGAAGCCTGCCGGTTCGTAGCCGACCGCCGTCACCAGGACGTTGGCGAGGCGCTGCAGCAGGTAGAAGACCCACACGGACAGCGTGATCTCGGTGGGCACCAGGTAGCCCAGCCCGATGTTCGCGGGCCGCCACGCGATGCCCAGAGGCCGGATTGCCGACCACGGGCGCTCGGTGAACAGGCCGCCGAGGTCGTACTGTCGGCCCATCGCCGGAACCGCGGGGTTCCAGGCGTTCAGGATGTTCATGACGTTGTACAGCGCCGCCAGCCCGAAGCCGATCCACATGGCCGAGTTCTTGAAGAAGCTCAGGGCGGCCGCGGGCCGATCGCCCCCCGACATCTCCATCACCAGATGCACGATGGGGAAGGTCAGCCGCTCGCGCTCCACCCACTGCCGGCGGAACAGCGTCATCAGCGACATCATGGCGATGAAGGCCGCCAGCAGCAGCAGCGTCCACGCGGTCAGCGGCGTCAGCCAGGCGCCCCACGGCACCAGTTCGGTGTCCGAGCCCTCGTACATCTCCCGGATGACCTCGGAGTCGCCCGGGGTCAGCCAGGTGGGGATGTACTGCTGGAACTCCTCGAAGTTGTTCTCGGGCGTGGCGAAGTAGTGCAGCGCCGTGGAGTTGGGGAAGAGCATGCGCGCCACGCCGACCGAGGACATCGACACCGCGATGCACAGGAAGGCGTAGACCATCAGCATGCCCGGCCGCGTGAGCCGCAGGAAGCCGGGCAGGCGGCCGAGCATGGGCAGCAGGAGCGTGAGCACCAGCAGTGCGCCGACCGCCGGCACCACCGGCACGCTCTCGCCGACCTGCGACCCGTGCGAGACGAGCCCGGCCTGCTTCATCCAGACCAGCGACAGGACCAGGAATACCAGCGCCAGGATGATCGCGCGCCACGACAGCCCGTACAGCTCCTGCGCGGCGGCCACGCCCTCCTGGTCGCTCTGCGTCGTCTGATGATCTGCTGCCACGTTCGGTACCCTCTGCCGACGGCGTGGCGCTTGACTCCCTGGAAGGATGTCTGCTATTCTTCCCTGGCCAAGAGAGCACCTCCGCCGGGCCGGAAATTCCGCCAACAGCGGTCGCAGCGGTCGCCTGTGTAGGGGACTGTCGCGTACGGCGGGCATAGTTGTGCGCGCGTTCGCTGCTGCTGGCCGGCACTCCCCGACCTTCGGCGTGAACCACAGACAGACGAAGAGAGGCCATCATGGGCATCTACATCTGCCCGAACTGCGGGGCCGTAGTGCAGCAAAGCGACACCAACTGCATGGAATGTGGCGCCAACATCGCCGATGCGGAGCGCGAGCTGACCCACCGCGCGAAGCAGGAGCGCGGCGGCGGTCCCATGGTAGGCGACGTGACGGCCGTGCAGGGCGCGGCCGCCGGCATGGCCGAGGCGGGCGAGACCTCCGAGAAGGTCCGCCTCAAGGAGTTCGACAAGCAGCTCGCCAGGAAGCTCGCGCGCGAGCGCGCCGCCGTCGTGGTCACGGTCGTGATCGCGCTGATCGTCGGCGGCGTCATCTTCGTGCTGGGCCTCGGCGCGCTCGGCAAGGCCGGCGGCATGGAGGCGCTCAAGGCGCTCAGCTACGGCGAACTGCGCGATAAGGGCCTGGGGGCCTTCGCCGACCAGACCTTCATGGCGACGCTGATGATCCTGCTGGGGCTCGCGGGCCTGCTGTGCGCCGCCGGACAGATTCACCGCTTCGTCGTCGGCCAGAAGGCCATCGCCCAGGTCAAGCGCGGCGAGCGCCCGGACGTGATCGGCATCAGCCCGCTGACCTGGTACGGGCTGCTGATCGCCTCCTTCGTGTGCGCCCCGCTGGGGATCATCCTGGGGATCGTCTTCAAGTTCGGACAGGACGAGGAGACGCGCCGGTTGGGCGGCTCGATGGTCACGAGCGCGGTCATCGCGGTGGCGGTGGTGGCGGCGCACCTGATCTGGAACGCCGTCGCGGGCTTCGCCACGCAGGCCGGCGCCACCACAAACACCCCCGCGAGCGCGGGCAAGTAGGCCGGCGGGCGGCCCGCGCCGGCCGCCGCCATGCGTCGTGTGCCGCCAACGCCCTCGTTGGCGGAATGGCGCCGCCTGCCCTACCTTCCATGCAAGCCGGGAGTCCAGGCGCCTCGCCTGGACGCGGCGCGCAGCGCCGCCGCCGCTGCCGTCTGTCGTCGCCGTTGCCGTGTGCCGCCAACGCCCTCGTTGGCGGAATGGCGCCGCCTGCCCTACCTTCCCTGCAGGCCGGGAGTCC
>JALGUI010000401.1 GCA_029820915.1 Candidatus Zipacnadia bacterium
CCGTTGCCGCCGGTCGTTGCTGTTGTGCCCCCGGCGCCTCGCCGGGGGGCGGGCCGAAGGCCCGCTGTCGTTTGTCCCCGCCTCGGACCGATCGTGAGCGAACGGCCGGGAGGGCCAGATGCGAAGCATCTGCCGTAGTCCCTGTCCTCCGAACGGCACGGCAGCCGCGACGGCGAACGACCGGGCGGTGCAGGAGCACCGCCCCTCCTGACGGCACGCGACCACGGCAACGGCGACAGGCCGGTGGCCTGTCCTACGAACGACGCGGCAGCAAGGTCGGGACCGCCGGACGAGCCTTCCGCTACAGCAACGAGCGCCCGTGCCCGTTGCTGTGCCGTTGTCGTTGCTGGTAGCTGGTAGCTGGTAGCTGGTAGCTGGTAGCTGGTAGCTGGTAGCTGGTAGCTGGTAGCTGGTAGCTGGTAGCTGGTAGCTGGTAGCTGGTGGCTGGTGGCTGGTAGCTGGTAGCTGGTGGCTGGTGGCTGGTGGCTGGTGGCTGGTGGCTGGTGGCTGGTGGCTGGTGGCTCACTCCGCCACCAGCAGCACCGGCTTCCAGACCCCGCCGGCGCCCGAGCGGTCTTCGACCAGCACCACCACCGTGTTCTCCGCGCCGAAGCGCGCGGCGTCCGTGAACTCCATCGTGAAGGGCGCGGTCCAGTCGTCGGGATTCACGAAGGGGTGCTCGCCGATGAGCCGCCCGTTCGCCCACACCGTCGCGCCCTCGTCCACCGCGCCGAACAGCAGGTACACCTTGCGCTCGCGCAGGCCCTCGGGGACCTCGAACTCCACGCGGTACCAGGCCAGACCGTCGTAGTCGCGGCCGTGCTCGGCGCGCCACGCCTCGCCCGCCGCCTGCTTCTCCCACGCCGACTCGACCGAGACCGCGACCCAGTCCGTGGCGTCCAGCGCCGGGTCGAACCAGCCCTGCGCGCGGCCGACCTCGTCGGGGTCCCAGCGCAGGCGCCACTGCACGGGGAGCTGCCCGACGATCTCCTTGCCGACCAGCTCCTCGGTCGGCCAGCGGTCCCAGTAGCGCCTCTCGAGCCACTTGGCGAGCAGGAAGTTCGCGACGTTAGTGCCCTCCAGCTCCTCGCGCACTCGGTCGAGCCTGGCCACCGCGTCGATCTGGCGGGCGACGGCGTCCTCGCCGCGCTCCTCGGCGAACACGCGCGAGACTTCGGCCGTCAGCCGGGCGTGCTCGAGGCCCTGGGCGAGGAACTCCACGCGCGCGGCGAACTCGGGCTCGCCGGCGGCGACCTCGGCGGCCTCATCGAGCAGCAGACCCGCCTGCGCGAACATCTCGGGCACCCACAGCTCGTGCAGGATGGGGATGTAGGCGTGCCAGCCGCCCTCGGACATGCCCGCCATGAACTCGCCCGAGCGCGCCTCCCAGTACTCGAAGTAGCGGCGGACCTGCTCGGCGGCGGGGCCGAAGCCGGCGTAGTACTCCGCGAGGACCTGCCGGGGCTCGGCGGTCGGCCGCGCGTGCATGCGGCCGAGCACGTAGAGGTTGGGGCCGTGCGTCGCCCACATTCCGGTGAGCGAGTCGAAGTCGGTGCCGATCATGCCATTGCGCGCGCAGAAGGCGAACTCGCGTCCGAACTCCTCGGCGAAGACGTACGGCATGGTGTGCCCGTAGAGGAAGTAGTTGGGGCGCAGCAGCAGGCGCGCGCCCGCGTCCGCCCAGCCCCGCCACTCCTCGCGGCGCGACCGCCGCTCCTCGGCGGGCGCCGGGAAGCGCAGGGCGGGCACGTAGCCGATGATGACGTTGGCGTTGAGCCGCGTGTCGCGTGGCGGCTCGCGGTAGTTGCCGTAGGCGTAGCCGAAGACCATGGCGTCGGGGTCGTGCTCGCGCGCCAGCTCCTGGACCGCCAGGTAGAACTTCGCGTAGCGGTCTGAGACCGACCCCAGGCCGGTATGCCAGCGGAACTCGCTGGGCGTGAGCGTCGCCCAGTTGTGCGCGACCTGCGCCATGCGCTCTTCGTGGGTCTGCCCGGGCGGGAGCACGTCCCAGGCGAGGCACCGGTCGCAGATGCACAGGCCCGCGGTGTCGTTCTCGCAGCAGTTCACGTTCACCGGCCCGTTGGGGTTGTCCTGGCGGCGCCGCCACCACTCGGCCACCATCTGCTCCCACAGCCCGGGCTCGGCGACGGACATCGAGACTTGCGTGGGATGGCCCAGCGGCTCGCGCTCGCCGTTCGGCAGCAGGTTGAAGTACTCCGGATGCGTCTCGCCAAAGCGTTCCCACCAGTCGCCGAAGGCGTGGCCGTAGGTAAACTCGACGGTGTTGCCCATCTGCATGCGGCGCAGCCACACGCGTTCGTCCGCCTGCGCGCGCCGGTAGTAGTCGGACTCGAGCGCCTCGTCGCCCATGCGCCTGGCGGCGAGGGCCATGGCGCTGCGCAGGGAGCGCTGCAGGAAGGCGGGCGCGCCCGAACGCTCGGTGTCGGGGATGGCGATGGTCTCGGCGGCCGGCACGAACTCGCCCAGCTCACCCGGCCACAGCCAGCGCACGCCCAGGAACTCGTCGAGCAGCTCGTAGGTCGCCCACAGGCTGCCCGCCCAGATGGGCCCGTAGAGATGGTAGCCGCCGCGGTCGCGGCCCGCCAGAAAGAGATCGCCGCCGATGGCGCGGATGACCCAGCCCTCGGGCGGCAGCGCATCGAGGTTGATGCCGGCCGCGCGCGTGGCCGCGCAGTCGCCGATGAAGACGCGGCAGTCGGGCCGGTCGCCCAGGTCGCCCTCGCGCACGATCTGCAGCTCCGCGCCGGACGCCTTGCGCACGTGGTGCTGCAACTCCTCGGCGGCGTACTCGACGACCTGCACGGGGCTGTCGGGGATGACGATGACGGCGGCGGGTGCGCCGTCGCGGACGAGCGTGACATCCGCGCGGCTGCCGACCGCCAGCGCGAGGCACGTGATGAGGACGAGGAGCGAGCGGACCATTGCGGCACCTCCGCACTTGGGTTGCAGGCGCCCAGGCAACACTCGCCCGCCCTGGAGGCCGGGCCCTCGCCTGAACGCCTCCATCCGAGGATTGTCTCCGGATCGGGGTCGCACCTGCCTCCTCTGCAGGTGCGCGGCGGGGTCAGGAGAGCGTCTGCTCGTCCGCGCCGTCGCCGCTCGCGGGCAGCGGCCGGTAGGCCCGGGGCTGTTGCACCCCGATGACGCCCTCCTCCAGGAACTCCCGCCACGTCGCGTGAGTCCACCAGGCGCTCGCCTCGGCCAGCGATCGGGCGGCGCCGACGCGATCGCCCGCCCGGTAGAGCGCAAGCGTG
>JALGUI010000402.1 GCA_029820915.1 Candidatus Zipacnadia bacterium
CCGCACGTGAACCCGGCGGGAGTCCGCGGCGTCTGTGACAGCGAACCACCACTCCGAGGAGGTGCCCACCTTGCGCACCCGCAGACTGGTGATCGGCATTGTCGTGGTGACCGTCGTGACCGTGGTGGCCGCGGCCGTGGTCGGCGTGTACGCCGCGCCCCGAGAGGGCGGCGACGGACAGGGCGACGGTGCGGCCTGGCTCATGGACAGGCACGACGCCAACGGGGACGGGAAGATCGACCGGGACGAGTTCCGGGGGCCCGAGAACGCCTTCGTGCGCATGGACGCGAACGGTGACGGCGTCATCACGAGATCACCGCGCGGCGCGGTGAGGGGGATCGACCCGGCGGGCGGGGCGGCGAGGGCGACAGGCCGAGGGGCCGGCGCTTTGCGGACCCCGAGGCGCGCTGGCAGCAGGCGCTGGAGCGCTTCGACGCGGACAATGACGGACAGATCAGCGCCGAGGAGTTCCAGGGCCCCGAGAGGGCCTTCACCCTCCTCGATCAGAACGCCGATGGCATTGTGACGCAGGAGGAGGGCACGCGCTTCGGGCGGGGAATGGGTGACCGGCCGGGCGGCGGGCCCGGTGGCCCGCCCGACCAGGGCCGGAACTTCGAGCGGATGCTGCAGAACCTCGACGAGGACGGGGACGACAAGATCTCGCGTGAGGAGTGGCCCGGCCGGGACGAGATGTTCGACCGGCTCGACGCCGACGGCGACGGCTTCGTCACCGAGGAAGACCTGCAGCAGGCGCAGCAGCAGCGCCGCGAGCGGCCGGATCCCGCCCAATTGTTTATCCGGATGCTTGACAAGAACGGGGACGGTCAGGTATCTAATGACGAGTGGACGGGCTTCTTCACTGTCGCGGACGAGAATGAAGACGACCTGCTGAGCCACGCGGAACTCATCAAGCAGCTTCAGCAGATGCTTCGGCCGGCGCCTGAGCCGGCTCCCGCACAGGACAACTAAGCGACGCAGCAGTAGCTGCGCGCGAGCTTTCCGTCGCAAGACGGAGCACCCGCGGTCTCAGGTCTCCCCCCGCCTGGGGCCGCGATGCTGTACGGACCTCGCAGGCAGGTCTCCCCCCGCCTGGGGCCGCGATGCTGTACGGACCTCGCAGGACAGGCCACACCGCGCGAGGAAGCGGCACACCGACATCGTCAGCGCAGCGCCCGGAGGTGCCACCATGCGTGCACTCGCCGTGTCGGCAATTGCCCTTGCCCTGGTGACGACCGCCGGCTCCGCGGCGCCCGTGACACTGTGTGATGGCGGGCAGGCGCAGGTCGTGATCGCCACCGGCCCGGAGCCGTCGGAGACCGTGCAGCTCGCGGCGGCGGAGCTGGTCGAGTACCTCGGCAAGATGTCCGGCGCCGAGGTCGAAGTGGTCGAGGCCCAAGAGGCCGGCCGGCCCGCCGTTCTGCTCGGCGCCGCCGCGGTCGGCGATCGCGCCGACCTCTCCGCGCTCGGGCCCGAGGGCCGGCTGCTGCGGACGCTGGACGACGGCTCGGTCATCGTGGCGGGCCGCACGGACGGCGGCACGCTCAACGCCGCGTACGACCTGCTGCACCTGCTGGGCGTGCGCTGGTTCATGCCCGGCGAGGTCGGCGAACACGTGCCGCGGCTCGACCCCCTCATCGTCCCCGAGATAGCCGAGGTGTTCGAGCCGTCGATGAGCTACCGGCGCATCTGGTCGGCGGCCAACCGCCTGCGCGCGCAGCAGCGCGACGAGTACGGCGCGTGGCAGCGACGGAGCCACATGCCCGGCTGGTTCAACGGCTCGATGGGCCACGCGTACGCCGCGATCTGCGACCCGCGTGAGCGCGGGCCCTTCAAGGAGCACCCCGAGTACTTCTCGCTCATCGACGGCGTCCGCGTGGCGCGCAGCCAGATCTGCACCACCAACGCGGACGTGCGCGAGCGCGCGGTGCAGTACGCCATCGACTACTTCACCGCCAACCCCGAGAACTTCATGGTCTCCATGTCGCCCAATGACGGCTACAACTGGTGCGAGTGCGAGAACTGCCGGGCCGAGGGCAGCATGTCCGACAACGCCCTCGCGCTGGCCAACCACGTCGCGGCGGCGCTGCAGGAACAGATGCCGGGCAAGTACGTCGCGATGTACGCGTACGGCCCGACCTCTCCCCTACCGAGCATCGACGCGCACGAGAACGTCATCATCTGGATCGCGACCGCCTTCATCCGCGGCGGCTTCACGCTTCCGGAGCTGATCGAGGGCTGGTCGGCAAGGTGTCAGCAGATAGGCATCCGCACCTACTACTCAGTCTGCCCGTGGTCGTGGGAGATGCCGCACTATGGGCCGGAGGAGACGGCGGCCAACCTGCGCTACTGGCACATGAACAAGGCGAGGGGCGTCAGCGCTGAGTCGGAGGACAACTTCGGCTCGCGCGGCCCGCGCTACTACATCGGCTCGCGGCTCATGTACGACATCGAGCAGGACGTTGGCGACCTGCTCCATGACTACTATGCGAACTGCTGGGGCGCGGCGGCGCCGGCCATGCGGCGCTACTGGGAGCGGTGGGAGGGCGGCCGGCCGGTGACCGGCGAGCGCCTGGCGTTGGCCCTGCGCGACCTGCAGGAGGCCGACGGGCCGGCGCAGACGGACGAGGTGCGGCGCCGCATCATGGTGATGAAGGCCTACCTGCACTACCTGCGCCTGTTCCGCGAATACGGCAGCGCTTCGGCTGAGGAGAAGACCGCGGCGCTGGGCCGCTGCATGAGCTACGGCTACGCCATGCAGCCCTTCCACATGGTGCATATCCCGAATGTGTTCTTCCGCATCGTCGGCAAGCCCAATGCGCGCAAGCTCGACATCCCCGAGGAGACGCTGGCCGCGTGGACCGCTACCGAGGCGATGGACCCGTTCGCGCCTGAGACGGCCGCGCGCGTCGAGGCCGACTTCCAGCAGGACCTGCAGGACTACCAGCCCCTGGCCGTCGAGCGCGTGGAGTACTCCGAGGACCTGGGGCCGCTCGGCGAGGACCTCGAGGGCGCGGCCGGCGGGCCATCTTACCGAGGCGCCAACCGCGCCTACGTGGTGGCGCCGGAGGACGGCGTCATCCGGCTGGCGGTCACGACCGGTCTGGTGCGGGAGCGCGAGTGCATATTGGCGCTGGAGGAGCTGGACGGCGGCGACATCACCACCGTCGAGGTCCCGCCCGGCGTCACCCAGGAGATCCCGGTGGACACCGGGCGCGAGGACCCCGATACGCTGGCGATGGCGGGCGAGGGGCAACTCACCGAGCTCGACGCCGGGCGGCCGGGGCCGGTGCGGCTGCGCATCGAGCCCCAGGGCGGCTCGGCGGCGCGTATCGACTTCGGCGCGCTGGCCCAGGCCGCCGTGGCCTCCGAGGAGAGCCCGCTGAGCTTCATCGGCGGCACGCGCGGGCCGGTCTACTTCTACGTGCCCGCGGGCGTCCCGCGCTTCGCGGTGAGCATTCGCACACCGGACGCCCACGGTCGGCTGCGCATCTTCCCGCCGGATGGCGAGATGGTCCTTGAGGTGGCGGGCGACTACCGAATGGGCGAGGACTTCCTAGTCGAGGTGCCGAACGGTACGGCCGGGCGCGTGTGGTCGCTGACCGTGGACAAGTGCGAGGACTGCACGCTGTCGCTGATCGGCGTCCCGCCGCTGGTGTCGCAGCGGCCGACCGCGGTGCTGGTGCCCCAAGAGGCCCTAGGCCGGTAGGAGCGCGACCGGGCAGCGCGAGCCCCACACGTGCGGGCCGGGGTGGAACCCTCGACCTGCTCACTGCGCTCCCAGGTCTCCCCGCTCACTGCGCTCGCGGCGGCTCCTCGACGTTGGTGAACGAGACGCCGGCCCGACCACGCCCGAAACGCGCGGGGTTCGACACAGGTCTGTCCCCCGACGACCTCCGCCGACAGCACGTGGGGCGGGGGGGCAAGGCGGAGGCCGTCGGCGCGTGCCGCCGCCCGCCACGGCATGATTCCGTCCCGCCCAGGGGCGGGAGCGTCGGCGGCACACGACCTACCCTACGCGCGCGCGAGGCGCATCACGACGAGCGCGACCAAAGGTGGCAGCGCGAGCAGGCGGCCTCAGGGGGCGCTGATCGCCAGCACCTCGTTGCGGGCCGCGAACTTGCGCACCTCGCTGTAGTGGCCCACGCAGGAGTCGCTGTGGGCTATCTGCGTGGGCGCCTGGACGATCAGCTCCGCGCCGTCGGGGCGGTTCCAGGCGATGAAGGCCAGGTCGAGGCGCTCGACGCCCAGCTCGACCTGCCGGTCCAGGTCGGGGACGCAGGTCGGGGACGATGATCGGGCCGGTGTCGATCTGGTAGATCCACTCGATATCGTTCGCGTTCATGGTCTTGATAGGGTACTCCAGTCGCGCGCACACCTGCCCATCGGCGTCCAGCAGCTCGGTGCGGCCGACGAGCGGGGCGTTGCCGAGCGTCGCCTGCACGACCGCCCGCGCGTCCTCGCAGGCCCGTGCGGGCGCCTCGGCGAGATCGATGCGCACCTCCTCGAAGCGGTCGGCGTTCAGGCCGCTGTCCCGCCAGCAAGCCGTGAGGGGCAGCCCCGCCCGCACGATGCAATACTCCTGCAGCGAGAAGACCGCGCAGAAGTCGTAGTTCGGCAGCCGAAAGAGGTCGGCGGCGGCGTAGGTGTCCTCGGCCTTGCACGAGGCGACCAGCACGTAGCGTGTCTGGCCGCCGGGCTCGACCACGTCGCAGATGGCCTCGACCTGGATGCGCGCGTTGTTGCCCCGGCCCTCGGTGACGAAGGTCGCGAAGGACCTGCCGAAGTCGCATGCGGTCATGGCTGCGGCTCTCTCCTCCCGAGCGGCGCCGGCAAGTGGCCTCGACGACCCGTGCCGATCCCGCCCGTGGGCGGGATGGGTCGGGAAACCAAGGCGGATGTCGCGAAGCTCTGCGTGCGGTTTCCCCTCGCCGGCCCCCGAGTCCTGCGGCCGAAGGTCCGCTCTCCGCGCGCGTCGAAGCCGGAGACCGTACCATGGGGCAGGCGAACGCAGGCGGGAAGCCAAGGCGGAGGTTGTCGCCGTGCGGCTGCAGCGCGCTTCGTGGCGGGCTTGCCGCGAAGCCCCTGCCGCGTCGTTCGTAGGACAGGCCACCGGCCTGTCAATGCCGTGCCTGTCAACAATGTCTGACAGGCAGGATGC
>JALGUI010000403.1 GCA_029820915.1 Candidatus Zipacnadia bacterium
CGCAACCGCTTCGCCGAGGCCGTCACCGAGCACGTGCACGCCCACCCGCTGATCGAGGTGCGCCGCGAGGAGGTCACGGCCGTCCCCGACGGCCCGGCGATCATCGCCTCCGGACCGCTGACCTCACCGGCGCTGTCGCGGGCGCTGCGCGCGCTCACCGGCGCGGAGCACCTGTACTTCTACGACGCGCTCTCCCCCATCGTCTCCGCCGACAGCATCGACTACGAGGTGGTCTTCCGCCAGTCGCGCTATGACAAGGGCGACGCCGACTACGTCAACTGCCCGTTCGATGAGGAGCAGTACGCGGGCTTCTACGAGGCGCTCACCGGCGCCGAGATCACGCTGCACAGTGACTACGACCCGCGCGAGCTGTTCGAGGGCTGCCTGCCCATCGAGGTGATCGCGGCGCGCGGCCCGGATGGCCCGCGCTTCGGGCCGATGAAGCCGAAGGGCCTGACCGACCCCCGCACCGGGCGCATGCCCTGGGCGGTCGTGCAGCTTCGCGCCGAGAACCGCGCGGGCACCATGTGGAACCTCGTGGGCTTCCAGACCTCGTTGACGTACCCGGAGCAGCGCCGCGTCCTGCGCATGATCCCCGGGCTCGAAGAGGCCGAGTTCCTGCGCTATGGCGCGGTACACCGCAACACCTACCTGAACGCGCCGACGCTGCTGCGGCCGACCTGGCAGACGCGATCGCGCGACGACCTCTTCTTCGCGGGTCAGATCACGGGCGTCGAGGGCTACGTGGAGTCCGTGGGCTCCGGGCTGGTGGCGGGTATCAACGCCGCGCGCCTCGTGCAGGGGATGGGGCCGCTGGTCATGCCGGAGGCGAGCGTGCTGGGGGCGCTGGCGGCGCACATCACGAGCGCCGACCCCGGAGGTCGCGAGCGACCTCACGGCTTCCAGCCGATGAACGCGAACTTCGGACTGCTGCCGCAGCCGGACGCGACGGGGCGACTGAAGAAGGCCGAGCGCCGCAAGCTCCAGGCCGAGCGCGCCCTGCTGGAGATCGAGCGTGTGGTGGAGCAGGAGCTGTAGCGGCGGTGTCGTGTGCCGCCGGCGCCCTCTCCGGTGGTCCCCCGCAGCGGGGACTGCTGTGCGGCCGGTCCTCGGACCATCTGCCGCGCCGTTCGTAGGACAGGCATCCTGCCTGTCAATGCCGTCAACGGGTGCCGTTGCCGTGCGGAGGGTGGGTGGTCACATCCGCCGCCGTCTCGCCCGCCGCGAACGACCGTCGCGCCGCCTCTATATCTCCACGCGCAGGATCGGCTTAACGATCAGCGCGGCGATCGTCGCGATGATCAGCGTCGCCCAGATCCAGTGCATCGAGATCGGCCCCAGGCGCACGAGGGCGTGCGGATACTCGACGCTGATGCGCTGCACGCCGGCGTCGGCGGCCAGGGGTGGCTCGGCGCTGCCGAACAACATGTCGTAGAAGCCCGAGCACACGCGGTGCGGCGAGAGCCTGACCGCGCCCCCCCGATCGCCCACCACCACCGACTTCTCGACGCGCCGCCCGCCGACCTCAACGGTCAGCGTGTGCTCGCCGGGCCGGTCGCCGCGGATGCGCCAGCACACCTCGCCGGTCGCCGGGATGCGCAGCGCCGGCGTCTCCACCTCGACGGCGTTCCCCGCAAGCTCCACGCTGAAGAGCCGATCGAGCGCCTCATCGCGCACACTTACCGTGACCACCGCGCCCTCGCCCACCGGCAGCGGCGCGAAGCCCGAGTACAGCTCAAGCTGGGCGAAGATGGCGACCATCGGGATGATGACCGCCGCCAGCGGGCGCAGGCCCGCCACCATGTAGGCGAGCGCGCCGCGCACCAGCCGCCACTCCTCGGCGAACATCACCCGCGTGTCGTGGCGGAAGATCACGATCCCGAGCAGCGCCGCCTGGATGGCGTCCTTGGCCGCGCGCAGCGCGCGCCGGTCGGCGGTGTACTTGAAGGCCACCATGACGCCGATCCCGGTGAGCACGGACAGCACCACGAGCCCCGTGGTCGGCCCAAGCGTCATGAGGCCACCGACCAGCCAGCCGGCGGCGGTGCGCAGCCAGTACGCGATCAGCGTCATGCGCTCACCCGCAAGGCCATCATGTTCGCCTCAGGACCGGCTCGCCGCGCATGCTGCCCGGCGGCACGATATCGTAGTGTGCCAGCACGGTCGGCGCCAGGTCCACCAGCGCCGGCTGCCCGGCCGCGATCTCTTGATTGCACAAGAGCGACCCTACGACCGCGTCGGCGTCCATGCAGTGATCGCCGCTCCACTTGTCGGTGTTGTCGGCATGGATCTCCGCCGCCATCTCGCCGATGGCGCTCTCCCACGAGCCGCGGTGGCCGCGGTCATATCCGAGCACCAGGTCGGGCGCGACCTCCGCCAGCGGCCGGTCGGCGTAGACCTTCTCGGTGGCGTGAACCCCGCGCATGATCTTCTCGCCCGTCGCCGGGTCGCGCACCTCCGCCAGCTTCGCCGCGATCTCCTCGAGGAGCTTGCCCTTGGTCGGGCCCGGCGACACCGACCCCTCGGCCTCGCGCCCGACCTCGTTGATGTAGAGCCCGTTGAAGCCCATGGCATAGGCCTTGCTGCGCGCCCAGTCGGCGCGCTCCAGCGCCGGCCCGTCGCCGGGGTCCACGTGCAGGTAGCCGTTCTCGGCCAGCCAGCCGTTGACGTCGAAGGAGCGCCGGTAGGGCGAGAAGCCGTGGTCGGACATGACCATGACCAGCGCATCGTCGCCCGCCGCCGCCATACCCGTGCCCAGCACCTCGTCGAGCGCGCTGTAGATGCGCAGGATCACATCGCCGTAGCGCTCCCCAAGCTCGGGCGTGAACAGCGGGCCCTTCGGGTCAATCGCCCGGTAGAACATGTGCGCCCCCAGATCGGAGCCCGAGAAGTAGGCGAAGAGCACACCGTCCTCGAAGCGATCCAGCTCGAACTCGAAGGCCGCGACCCGCTCGCGATGTACCTCCCGCGCCTGCTCGATGAAGTCGTCGTCGCTGAAGATGCCCTCCGACAGCGCCTTGGTCTCCTCCGCCATGCCCTGCGTGTAGAAGGGCCCCACGGCGCGCTCCAGCTCGGCGGCGTAGTCATCGGGCGTGCTGATGGGCAGCGCCGGGGCCGCCGGGTTGATGTTGATGGGCGACACGTAGAGCCGGAGGGGCCGCACCGACTTGAGGTAGAAGCGGCAAATGCCGGTCGTCGAGGCCAGCCCGCGGATCAGGTCGAAGCGCACCGTCACCCAGTCGCTCCACTCGCCCTCGGCCAGCAG
>JALGUI010000404.1 GCA_029820915.1 Candidatus Zipacnadia bacterium
CGCCTCGCGGCCACCTGGTCGATCACCGCGGGCGAGCGCGGGACCGAGGGCAGCTTCAGGGGACCGTTCAGCGCCGATGAGCGTACACTGGTGCTGTTTCACTTCGACGGGGACTCCGTGGCGGAGAGCGCCGCGGGCGAGATCGCGGCGCAGTAGGGCCGCGAGATAAGAGACGAGGAGGCATTGCCGTGAAGCTGACTGTGCTGACTATTGCGGTCATGGTCGCCGCGATTGCGTTGCTGCAAACGGCGGCGCAGGCCGCCGGGCCCACGCCGGAGGAGACCATCCGCGACCTGATCGCCAGGGTGCCGCTGCTTACGCATCCGCGGGAGGGCGCTATCCCCATCCGCGCCTCGCGGCTGGAGGGCTGGCTGCCCGAGGATGACGAGGAGGCGAGGGAGGTCCTGCTGGCCCTCGACGCGCGCGGGTTGGCGCTGTGCTCACGCGTGACGCCCGGCAACGAGGAGCGCATGGCCGAGGCGATGCGCATGAGCCGGCTCCAGCAGGAGCTGGGGCTGGAGGTGGGCGTGCACGCCAGCCGGGCCATGTACTCGTTCTTCAACGGCGACGAGAGCACCGCGCACCTGGCGTTCTTCGACGACAGCTTCAGCAGCCGGAAGATGGGCTGCCCATTCCGCCTCGAGCACCGCAAGGACGAGATCAAGGAGCAGTTCCGCAGCTTCCTCGAGCCCTATCGGGACGCGGGCATCGAGATCGACTTCCTCTACCTCGACTGGGAGATCGACGGGCCGATCGAGTGGAACGGCGCGTGGGAGCACTCGAAGCGCTGCACCGTCTGCCGCGAGCACATCCCGGACATCGACGACTTCGGCGCCTTCCAGGCCGCGCTGCGCGAGATCCGCTCGGCGCTGCAGCGCGAGTGTTGCGTGGAGGTCGTGCAGGAGTACTTCCCGCAGGCGTTGATCGGCAACTACTCCGTCAACCCGCACGGTGGCACTCGCTACTGGTACGACTACTACGAGAAGCTGTCGGAAGGGGCGCCGTACATCGCGGATCAGCTCGCGAAGTACCGCCCCTGGTATCACGAGTTCGAGCCGAGTGGCTACACCTTCGCGAACCCGGTGGCCTACACGTGGTACGCGACGTGGTCGTGGTACCCCGCGTGGGAGAGCGATGACTACCGGTGGTTCTACAACCTGCTGAAGGTCGGCACGAACGCCGGCGAGCACACGCCGCAGGAGGTGCCGCTGGTGACGTGGGTGCACTGGAACACCACCGCGCCGCCGGCGGATGCCCCGCCGGTGCCGCAGATGTCCGAGTGGGCGTACCAGGAGATGCTCTGGCACCTGTACCTGCGTGGCACGGACGGGCTGATGATGTGGTGCCGCGGCGAGGAGACCACCAAGGAGGTCTCGCTCATGGTCGAGGTGCTGGACGGGATGCTCGGCTACCGCGAGTTCCTGGGCTCCCAGCCGGTGCTCTTTCACGTGCCGGATTGGCCGGGGACGGTGGTCTCGGGACTCAGGCTCGGCGACAGGCTGCTGGTCCGGCGCACCGACTTCGGCGACAACCCGGCGCCGGTGACGCGGCGCATCGCCGGGCGCGAGGTGACCATCCCGGCGACCCCGGGCCAGTGCCAGGTCATCGACGTGAGCGCCTGTCCGCTCGCCCGGTAGCAGCTCCGACCGACCGCACGGCACGAACGACCGCAGGCCGGACGCCTGCGCTACAGGAGATGGGTGTGCGATGAAGATACACATGATCACGGACCTGGAGGGCCCCGCCCTCATCAGCCGGTTCGACCAGACGCGCGATGTCACGCCCGAGGACAAGCCGCGCTGGATGCGGCTACTCACCGGCGAGGTGAACGCGTGCGTGGACGGCATCCTGGACTACGACCCCGACGCCGAGGTCATCGTCTGGGACGGCCACGGCTCGGGGGGCATCCTGGAGGAGTTGTTCCACCGCGACGCGAAGCTCATCGCCCGCGGGCCCATCAGCGCGCCCTACTACCTCGACGACAGCTTCGATGGGCTGATGTTCGTCGGCCAGCACGCGCGGGCGGGCACGGGCGGCGTGCTGTGTCACACCTACTCGTCGAAGAGCATCGAGTACTACAAGATCAATGGCGTCGAGCTGGGCGAGTTCGGCTGCCGGGCGCTGATGGCGGGGACGATGGGCGTCCCGACGATCCTCTGCGCGGGCGACGACGTCGCGGTCGCGGAGGCGCGGGAGCTGGTGCCGAACATCGTCGGCGCCGCGGTCAAGCAGGCGCTGGGGCAGGAGCTGGCCATCCACCTGTCGCACGACGCGGCCTGCGACCTGATCCGCGAGAGTGCGCGGGAGGCGTGCGAGCGCCGCGACGAGATCGAGCCCTACTTCTTCGCGGGCCCGTACACGCAGGAGATCCGCTACCTCGAGGGCGTGAGCATCCAGGGCGCGCTCGAACAGGGCTGGGAGTTCGTGGACAGTCGCACCGTGCGCAAGACCGCCGACGACATCTGCGAGCTGCGGGTGTAGTGGCGGATGCCCGGTCAGGACGCCGCCCATCCCGCCGGACGCCGCCGTGGTGGCCGCCGGCCGCTCGCGCTGACGGTGGCTGCGACCGCGCTGGTCGGGGGCGTCTGGCTGCTGCAGCGCTACCCGGGCGAGGACTGGTGGCTCGGCGCGCTGCTCACGTACGCCCCGCAGGTGCAGTGGCTCGTCCCGCCGGCCGTGGCGCTGGTCGTAGCGCTCGCGGCCCGGCGCACGCTGCTGTCGGCGGTCAATGCCACGGTGCTGGTGGTCGCCCTCTTCGGGCTCGCCGGGTTCGAGGTGAACCGGCCCGTGGCGCCCACGCCGGGGCAGCCGACCATGCGCGTGGCGACCTGGAACGTCTACGGTTACACGCGCGATCGCGAGACCGTGCGGAACCGCATCCTCTCCTGGGACTGCGACATCGTCTGCCTGCAGGAGAGCCGCTCGGACGCTTTAGCCGATCTGCTGCCCGACTACGAGAGCGCGCACGCCGCCGACCTGCGCATCTACGTGCGCGGCACGATCCGACGTCACGAGGCGATCCGCACGGACCCGTACCGACCGCGCTACATGCTGCTGGTTGAGGCCGAGACGGACGCGGGCCCGGTGACGGTGGTCAACATCCACGTCCCGCGCCGTGCTCAGCGGGTCCGGACGCCGCGCGAGATCGGCCCCCTCGCGCGCTACCTGGAGACCAGCGTGCGAGTGCGCGACAGCAAGTTCGGCCATCTGATGGCGCTGCTGCCCCCGGACGGGCCGATGCTCATCGTAGGCGACATGAACACGCCGCCGACGTCGCGCTATCGGCGCAGGCTGCGCGAACATCTGACGGATGCCTTCGACGCCGTCGGCCTGGGCTTCGGGCACAGCTTCCTGTGGCGGCGCAAGCTCGCGCTGCTGCGCATCGACTACGTGTGGACCGGCGGCGGCGCGAGGCCGTTGCGCTGCTGGACGGAGCGGGCCGCGCCCTCGGATCACCGGCCGGTGCTGGCGGAGATCGAGCCGCCCGCGCGCGAGCCCGTCGCCGGGGCCGCGAACTAGTGCTTGGTGGCGCGAGTTCGTGCGCTGCAATCTGGTCGGAACGGCGTGTGCAGGTGAGGTCGCTTCGCGACCTCTGGGGAGTTTGCTGAGCAAACTCCAGAGCGCTCGCGCTGCGAGCGCAGGGCGCCCGCACTACGACGTGGTTGCGTCTTACCTTCTCGTGTAGTGGTTCGTACGACGGGCGCTCTCGCCTGTCGAA
>JALGUI010000405.1 GCA_029820915.1 Candidatus Zipacnadia bacterium
CGAAGTCGATCTGGCGGTGGCGGTGGCCGAAGAACAGGGCCGAGGGCTGAGTCTGCGCCACCTGCTCGTGTAGCCACCGCGAGTCGTTCTGGCACAGGCACATGACGCTGGGCCGGCTCTCGGCCTCCGGCGGGACGTGCCCGTAGACGAAGACGTGGCGGTACTCGCCGCGGCGCGCCAGCAGCTCCTCGAGCCACTCGCACTGCTCGACCGCCGGCTGGATCATCTGCGACTGGAAGTGCCCCACGTGGTCGCCGGGGATCGCCGTAGACATGGCGATGAAGAGGTCGTCCCCGCGCTCGAAGCTGTAGTAGTCGCGCTCGCCGAAGTCGGCGGGGAACATCCCGCGAAGCTGCTTGCGGTGCGCTATGGTCTCGTGGTTGCCGTGCACCGCATGCACCGGCAGCTCGACGGTGGGCATCAGCGGCTCCAGCTTCTCCGGATGGATATCGCCGAGGAGCAGCATGAACTCGGGCCGCGGTGAGGCGGCGTCAATCGCCGCGAGGGCCGCCCGGAACTTGTCCACTCCGGTCGCCTCGCCCTCCCGGTCCTCGCGCAGGTGAGGGTCGGCCACCGCCGCGAAGACGTAGTCCGGCTCCCGGGCCCACTGGGCCTCACCCGCCTGGCCGGCAAGCAGCAGGCCCGCGGCGCCGACCCCGGCCACGCGCAGGAACTCTCTTCGGCTGATCTCCAACTCCATCAGGGTAGACCTCCCATCGAATGGACATGACCGTTCCTCACTTCGCGATCCAGGTGCCCGAACCTCCCCATACTCGGCGCCCGAGGAATACCAGTGCCTCACAGAGAAGGAGGCCCGGGCAGACGACAACAATAAGGGGCGATGACAGATGAGCGATGGCACCATCGGTTTCGGGGTCGTGGGGCTGGGCGTCGGGCGCAGCCGGGCGAAGATGGTCGCGGAGTGCTCGGACGCCGAGCTGGTTGCGGTGTGCGACATCGATGAGGAGCGGCTGCGCCCGTTCGCCGAGGAGATGGGCTGCGAGGCGTACACCGACTACCGCGCGATGGCCGAGCGCGACGACATCGACTGCGTGCTGGCGATGACCCCCAGCGGCATGCACGCGCCCATGGCCATCGAGTGCATGAAGCGCGGCAAGCACGTGGCGACCACCAAGCCGATGGACGTGCGCCTCGACGTGATCGACGAGGCGATGGCGGTCGCCGAGCAGACCAGGCTCACCTACGCGGTGGACTTCGGTCGGCGCTACGCGGACGAGCCGCGCCGAATCAAGCGCGCCATGCAGGAGGGCCGCTTCGGGACGCCGCTGCTGGCGACCATCGAGATGAAATGGCTGCGCACCGAGGAGTACTACGCAGGATGGCGCGGCACCTGGGAGCTGGATGGCGGCGGGTCGATGGCCAACCAGGGAATCCACTAGGTCGATCTGATGCAGTGGGTGATGGGACGCGTGAGCCGCGTGTGCGGGCACTACGCGGTCATGGCCCACCGCAACTGCTACACCGAGGACCTCGCCATGGCGATGGTGGAGTTCGAGAGCGGCGCGCGCGGCAGCATCGTCACCACGACGACATGGACGGGGCCGAGCCAGATCACCCGCGTCGGCTTCCACGGCACCACGGGCGCGGCGCTGGTCGAGAGCGAAGAGCTGGCGATGTGGGAGTTCGCTGAGGACTTCGAGGAGGAGCCGCTGCCACCCTGGCCGGCCAACATCGTGGAGGACATGGTCGGCTGCATCCGCGGTGAACGCGAGCCGGCCTGCCCGGCGGCGGAGGGCCGCAGGTCGGTGGCAATCCTGCGCGCGGCGTACGTCTCGGCCGAAGACGAAAGCTGGGTGGAGATGCCGTTGGAGGGACCCTGACCCAGCCGCCTGCCGTGTGGTCCCGAGGCGTCGCGCGCGGCGAGGGCAACTGCTGGCATGCCGGACAACGCACTGACGACAAGAGAGAGGGTGGTCGATGATGAGGTGGATAGCCGTCGTGTTCGTGTCTCTGGCGCTGGTCGTTGTCGCTCCCGTCACCGCGCCGGCTCAGGAGGAGATGCCCCCGAGCATCATGTGGGGCTCAGTGCTGGGCGGCGTAACCATGCACCATGCCAACCCGAGATTCGCGTTCTTTCCGTTTGACCCCGTCACCGCCGTCTTCCTGCCACCGGCCGAGAGCAACACCATCTACCCGTACAACCCCGTCGATGGCGGCAACTTCTCGGCTGTGATCTCGTCGGCGGACGGCACAGAGCTGGCGCGCTACGTCTTCTACGCCCTCGCGCGGCCCGCCCCCTTCTGGCCGGTGGACGACTCCTGGCTCACCGACCTGACCACGGGCGAGCGGATCCAGACCAAGCAGATGCCGCTGGCGCCGGGAGACTACGTGATCGACTTCTTCCTCGAGGGCGAGCGCTTCTTCACCTACTCCTTCTCGGTCAGCACGCTCGACAGCGACGACCCGTTCCGGCCCGCGACCTACTGGTTCCTCGACGGCCCGTGGCGGGACTGGGGCTGCCTGACGTACGCGGAAGCCGATCCGCAGCAGTTGCTCACCTGGATGGCGTTCCTGCGCAACAAGGCGCGCGAGACGAGCAAGACGGTTCGCATGGAGGTCGTCATCTCCCGTGACGCCGATGGCGCCACCGTGTGCACCTCGCGGCCGGGCATGTCCCGCGACCTGCTGCCGGAGTGGAGGCGCCACAGGTTCGAGCTGGTGCATCCCACCGGCGCGCAGTTCCACGCCGCCGACCTGCTGGCGCGTGACGGGGCGTACACGCTGCGCATGACCATGGACGGAGAGCCTTACGGCACATGGAGGTTCCAGGTTGCCGGTGGCCGGCTCCAGTACGTGGGGCGCGCCGTGCGCGGACAGGTCGATCCGCTGGCGTTCGTCGAGGGCGGCATGGACGAGTGGTGGTACATCCGCGAGGAGAGCGGTGAGGCTCCCGAAGCCCCGAGCGGCACTGAGACCGGCACCACCGGCCAACCGGCCGGCGCCACACCCGCCGGGCAGCAGGCGACGGGCGCCGCCGGGCAGCAGGCGGCGACTGAGCAGATCCCGGGCGCCACGCCGATCACGATCAACGGCCACACCATGGTGCCGCTGCGCTCGGTGTTCGAGTGGCTGGGGGCGGAGGTCAGGTGGATCCCGCAGGCGCTGAGCATCTACGCCAGCCGCGGCGACGACATCATCGTGCTGATGCGGCTGGACGAGAGCGAGGCGACCGTCAACGGCCAGAAGGTGCCGCTGCCCCAGCCGCCGGTGCAGCGCGACGGCGTGACCTACGTGCCCAGCGCGACGGCGTGACCTACGTGCCGCTGCGCTTCTCGGCGGAGGCCTTCGGGGCGACGGTCGGCTTCGACGCCGCGACCGGCGCGATCACCATCACCGATGGCGAGCGCGTGGGGCTGATCCCGGCCGGATAGCACATGGTGAAGGGCATGTCGGGCTGGAAGCTGAGAGCGCGCAGGGGCGCGCTCTCACCTGCGTCTGATCCCGCCCCCGGGCGGGATCAGACGCAGGCCGACCTACGCGGGTAGTGTGGGCCAGGCGCCCCGGCCGGTCGCCGGGGCGCCTGCGGTTCGGCGAGTGGACCGGTGCGCTACTCGGCGGGCACGAGCCGCGCGGCGAAGCTCACGCCGTCGTGGCAGGTGACCTCGAGGACGGTCACGCCGTCGGCGCGTCCGGCCACGCGCATCTCCTCGGGCGCCTCGGCCAGCGTCCATGCCCCGCGCAGCTCGAGCCGCAGCGCCCGCGGCACGCTCGCGTACTCCTCAAGGTTGAGGTCCGGGTCACACACCGTCAGCCACAGCGCGTCGCCGTCCGGCTCGAGCATCAGCAGGCTGGGGCGGTCCACCGACGCGACCGGCAGCTCGGGCTCGACGGCGCCGGCCGCCGTCCTTGTTCGCCTGGTCTATTGCTCCTCAGCGCCCAACTGCCGGAGGGCCGCCCGAGCGGCTTCGCGTACCAGGGGCACGCGGACATCGTCCATCTGCACCACGAATGGATCGCTCAGGGCCTCGCGCAGCACCGCGACCGCCTGCTGCCTGCCGAGGTGGCCGTGCGCACGGGCCGCGCGCGGACGCACGCGCGCGACCACCTGGGAGTACGCTGTGCGGCTGCCGGTGTGGTTGGTCTGATGCCCTGGGCTCGCTCACTCGGCCAACAGCCACACGTCGTGCGATGGATGGCGGATCGTGAATCCCATCCGCTGCAAAGCCAGAGCGGCCTCGAGTCTGACCAGGTACTGCTTGGTTCCCCACCCGGGAGCCTGAATGTCCGTCAGCCCCGCCACATCGCGAAACGCCAGGTCGCTCAGGGCCTGTGCGAGAGCAGGTTTCGCCTCGCTGGCGCCGACGAGACCGAGGGAACGTGCCGCAAGTGCCCGCATGAAGTCGTACTCGTCGTTGTGCAGGAGCCGGATCAGCTGACTAGTGACAGGCCCACGTCGGGCCGCTCCGCCGGATGCACCCTGGTGGTGAGATACTGAGGCGGCAAAGCTGAACAACAGCAGCTTCCTGAGCGCTCGGTCCATCGAGTCAGCTTCTTCCCCGGTCGGGACGCGGGCCATCTCGTGCCACACCAGATCAGGATCGGCCACCTCGCCCAGCGCCGAGACATACCCGATCCGAAGCTGTTCACTAAGCGAATAGCCGCTCGACAGCACCGCGGTGCCAAGGCGATCCACCGGAGCGCGCAATTCACTCCTCAGCGCGCTGATGATTGTCGCCCCCTTCTCCGCGCCAGTCAGCTCCTCACTCGCCACAGTGCTTGCCAGCGCCGCCAGTCGGCGTCTGAACTCCTGTGCGCCGTCGGCAGCCGGCTGCTGGCAGAATGCGCTCACCGACGCCGCCAGCAGCGCAACCAGACACGCGGCTGCCCGGGGCGCTGTATTGCCTGGCCAATGGGGACTCATGGTCTTCACACTCCTCCCTCGGCGCTGCCGTCATTGGTCCGCCTGGTGTCCAGGCCAAGCCCAGTCTTCCGCGTCGGCGGCTCCAACCGTCCATTGCGCCCTGTGGGTCTCACAGTGGTGTTCGCCGTCGTTCGGGTACTGGTCATATGGGAAGGTATCCGTCAGTCCGGGGTCATAGCCGAGCTGTAGCTCCCACGCATACGGGATCCAGTCGTTGTCATTATCTTGGTTGGCCTCATACCCGGTGGGCCACCACGTGCTCCCGTCGATCACATGCTGACCCTCATGGCGACATACGACGGCGAACCAGTCTATTCCCTCTTCCACGAACAAGGGATTACTCTCATTCGCATCGTACGAGATGCAGGCCTGCCAGTGATCCTCGTACCACATGCACCTGCCCCACGGGTTGCCGCAGTTGGGATTGTAGAGGTGGCTGCCCCAGGTGGCCGAAGTCTGGCTCCAGTAGTAGTACCAGTTGGGGCTGAAGCCCGTATCCGGTCCTGGATGGTTCGTGGCCTCTTCCGCGAAGAAGACCTGCACCGTCTGGCGGTCGTCGCACGGGACGTCCGGATGCGAGAGGGTCAGCGTCTTGTTCCCGAACTCGCTGTTGGAGGCAGGGAGGCGGTTGTACGTGAAGGCGATGGTCGGGCCCTTTGGCGGATCGGGATCACTGGTCAGGGTCGAGCCGTCGATGGCCTCGAGGTCCCACTCCAACTCGGCCTGGGGCACCACCCCGTGCGTGGTGCCGGTTGCCGTCACCTCGCAGGCGCCGTTGGGGTCGGCGACGTCGTCGAAGACGAAGTTGTTGTC
>JALGUI010000406.1 GCA_029820915.1 Candidatus Zipacnadia bacterium
TGTACAGCCTGCGGTTCGTGCCGTCACTGTAGGGCGCGGACCCGTGCCGCGCCTGCCGTTGCCGTGCCGTCTGTAGGACAGGCTTCCAGCCTGTCTGCCGTTGGTTCGCGGGCGGTGCACGGCGGCGCATCTGAAGATGCGCCCTCCGGACGGCAACGGCGCCGTCGCTGCCCACCGGCGATCATGCAGACGAGGAGGACGATCATGCGCAAGTTCCATCACATCGGACTGCCGACCACCGAGAGCCAGCCGGGCGAGTGGTACGTGCCCGAGACTAAGGTGTGGGTGACCGAGCCGGACGCCCACCCCTTCAAGGTCGAGTTCCTGCGCTACGAGGAGGATAGCCCGGTCACGGGGCCGCTGCGCGAGTTGCCGCACGTGTGCTTCGAGACCGATGACTACCAGCGCGAGATCGAGGGCAAGGAGGTCATCCTGGGCCCCTTCCGCCCCGACGATACCCGCTGGGTGGTGTTCGTGATGCACGACGGCTGCGTGTTCGAGTACATGCAGTACGATCAGCCGCGGGAGTAGCCGGCAGTCGCCAGTCGCCAGCAAACGGCTCAACGGCTTGTGGCAGATCGGTCGCGGTCAGCCGACGCCGACGAGTTGCCGACGAGTTGGCGCGCAGGGGATACGCGAATGTCGAAGCGGAAGTCGAGCTTCCGTGACCTCGAGGTGTGGCAGCGGGCGTGCGACCTCGCGGTGGCAATCTATCGTCTCACTGAGGGCTATCCCAGGCGCGAGATGTACGGCCTGACGTCGCAGATGAGGAGCTGTGCGGCTTCGGTGCCGGCCAACATCGCCGAGGGACGCGGGCGCCACAGCGACGGTGACTTCGTGCGCTTCCTGTGCATCGCCGCGGGCAGCCTGGCGGAGCTCGAAACGTTCCTCGAGCTGTCGCGCCGCCTGGAGTTCGCTCGCGCGGAGGACCTCGCGCCGCTGGTGCACGCTGCGGAGCAGGTCGGGAGGATGCTTCACGGGCTGATGGCTGCCATCAGAGACGCGCCCGCGCGGTGAGGCCGCGTGCAGATCGCCGTGCCCGTCGGTCGTTGCCGTAGCCCGTTGCCGTGAGCTTGCGACTTGCGACTGATGACTGGCGACTGGAGGTGGCTGGCATGGACTGGGAAAAGCTCAAGCACACTCCGCACTACGGGAACATGTACCGGACCAAGGTCCCCGGCGGCTGGCTGGTGCTCGCCGACAGTTGGGCGAAGGACGAGGGCGGGGAGTACGACGCGACCGGCGTCGGCGTCTGCTTCTACCCCGACGCCCTGTACCAGTGGCACATCGAAGAGGACCCAGAGACCGACGAGAAGTCCGGCGGCGAGTGACCGGTGTCGGATCAGGGCAGTGACAGGGCGCGGCGCACACTCCGCCGTGCCGTTGCCGTTGCCTGCAGCTTGCGACTTGTGACTTGTGACTTCTAGCTACCGAAGGAGTGAGCACGCATGTCCATCGAGGGCAAGGTCATCATTGTCACCGGGGGGACCTCCGGCATCGGCGAGGGCTGCACGCGACACTTCGCCGAGCAGGGGGCGAAGGTCGTCACGTCATCGATCCAGCAGGAGGCCGGCGAGGCGCTCGAGGCGGAGCTGCGCGGCGCGGGCCAGGACGTGGCCTTCGTCGCCTGTGACATGCGCAACGAGGACGACGTCGCCGCGCTGATCGCCGGCACGCTGGCGATGCACGGGCGCATCGACGGCTGCGCCTCCAACGCCGGAGTGTGGATCGAGGGCACCGTCACCGAGTTCACCGATGACGCCTGGGACCTGGTGATGGGCGTCAACGTGCGGGGCAACTTCCTGCTCGCCAAGCACTTGGTGCCGGTGTATGAGGAGCAGGGCGGCGGCGTGCTGCTGATCACCACCTCGGTGGCGGCCTTCGTGGGCTTCCCGGCGCACGCGCTGTACTGCGCGTCGAAGGCCGCGCTCGATGCGCTGATCCGCTGCCTGACCACCGACCACGCGGGCGTGATGCGCACCGTCGGGATCTGCCCGGGCACCATCGACACGCCGATGCTGGCGGCGAGCGCGGTGGGCTTCCCCAAGCCCATCGACGAGCTGTACGCCGAGGTGGCCGAGAAGATCCCGGTGCGGCGGCTGGGCACGCCGGAGGACGTGGCGAAGGCCGCGGCCTTCCTGTTGTCGGATGACGCGGGCTACATCGCCGGCACCTCCGTCTTCCTCGAGGGCGGCACGATGGCCCTGCCGCCGTGGTGATCGGGCCGAGCTGAAGGGGCGCGAACCATGGCCGAGAGCAAGACGAGGCGCATCGGTATCTTGACTGCGGGCGGCGACTGCCCGGGGCTCAACGCCGCGATCCGCGGGGTCGGCAAGGCCGCGAAGGGCGAGTACGGCATCGAGGTCCTGGGCATCTTCGACGGCTTTGCGGGGTTGATCGAGAAGCGCTGGCGGGAGCTGGGCTGGGACGACCTCTCCGGCCTGCTCACCCAGGGCGGGACGATGCTGCGCACCTCGCGCGTCAAGCCGCACAAGTACGAGCGCGAGGACGGCGAGGTCGTGGACATGACCGGCGCCGCGCACGAGAACTACCGCGCCATGGGCCTCGACTGCCTGGTGTGCCTGGGCGGCGGCGGGACGCAGAGGAACGCGCTGGCGCTCGTCGAGGCGGGCTGCAACGTGCTGACGCTGCCCAAGACCATCGACAACGATATCGCGAAGACCGATGTGTGCTTCGGCTTTGACACCGCGGTCACCATCGGCACCGAGGCCATCGACCGCCTGCACTCCACCGCCGACAGCCACCGGCGCATCATGGTGCTGGAGCTGATGGGCAACAAGACCGGGTGGCTCGCCCTGGGCGCGGGCGTCGCGGGTGGCGCGGACGCCATCGTGATCCCCGAGATCCCCTTCGATATCGAGGTGGTGGCCGAGAGCATTCGCGAGCGCGACCGGCGCGGCAAGCGCTTCAGCATCGTCGCCGTCGCCGAGGGCGCGGAGCCCAGGGGCGGCTTCGTCGATGACGACCGGTACCGGGACGCGGGCGAGGGCCACCACGTGGCGACGCGCGTCGCGCGCCGGCTCGAGACGCTGACCGAGCTCGAGGCGCGGGTGACGGTGCTCGGCTACGTGCAGCGCGGCGGCTCGCCCACGCCGACGGACCGCCTGCTCGCGACCAAGCTGGGCGGCGCCGCCGCCCAACTCCTCGCGGCGGGCGAGTACAACGTGATGGTGGCGGCCCGCGGCGAGGGCTGGACGGCCGTGCCGCTGGAGAAGGTCGCGGGCAAGCGGCGCACCGTGCCTCTCGACCACGAGTGGATCACCGCCGCGCGCCTCATCGGCACCTGCTTCGGCGACGAGTAGCGCGCGGCTCGCGCCCCCATCGCACGAAGGCGCCGGCCGCTCCCCCGACGAACCCTCTGCCGCCGTTCGTGGGCCAGGCAGTCCTGCCTGCCAATGCCGCGCGATCATTCAGATGGCCGAACAGCGACAGCCAGGAATGGCTGTCCTACGATAACGACACCTGACGGGGCCGAGGCAGCCGCCTCCGTTGTGCTGAAACAGGAACATCTCGACCTGATCGGCTATGCTGAGGCATAGACTGCCACTCGGCCATGCCGAGGGAGATAGTACTATCTGGCTGGTCGCTCTCTTGCTGCTACCGCCGTAATGTGGGACAGGCAGTCCTGCCTGTCAGTTGTTAGTGTGCCGTTCGCCCAGGGGGACTTGCCATGCCCGACGCGCCGCACGCCAACCACGGGCTCTTCTCCGACCACTACCTCGACACGCTGCTGCCCG
>JALGUI010000407.1 GCA_029820915.1 Candidatus Zipacnadia bacterium
ACGATCCACCCGCGGCTGACCGGATCGGCGTGCGCGCGAATGCTGGGGAACCACGACGAGATCTCCGCGTCGGCGCCCTGCACGTTGCGCACGAAGTTTATCGGCAGCAGCGCACCGGACCGGGCATCGAAGCCGAATTCGCCGAGCGGCACGCGGATCTCGGCGGTCCACATGCCCTCCTGGACGGTCGCCGCCCAGTCGGCGTCGAGGTCGTAGGCCAGCGCCTCGCTGTACTCCATTTCCTCGCTGCGGCGCCACTGGTCGAAGAACGCGCCCGCGGCGTTGATGATGAGCTGCACGTACTCGTACTCGCCCACGCGCGGGTTCATGAAGATCTCGACCGAGTCGTCGTGCCAGGTCGAGCCGTCGCGCGGCGCGGCGTTGGTCACCAGGTCAGAGGTGTCCTGCTCACACTCGAGCGCGATGTACAGGTCGTCGCCGTCGTGGACCACCCGGGCGCGGGTGACGTGGTCGGCATCCGTCGCCATGCCCCACTTGATGAAGTCGGTCAGCACGTCGGCGCGCCCCCAGACCGGCTCGTCGAGCCGCCCGTCGATGGTCGGCGCCTGCTCGGCGCGCGCCGCAGTCCCGACCCTGGTGGCCATTGCGCGCACCTGCTCGACGATGGTGCGATAGCCCGCCGAGCCGCCCTCGGCGAAGACCTCATCCACGCGGGCCGAGATGCGCTCGCGCAGCGCCGCGGCGTCGATCGCCCCCGCAGCGGCGGCCGCCTCCAGCTCCTCGGTGATGAGCCTCGAGGCGATCCAGCGCTTGGCCACGGTCTGGCCGCCGGCTTTCAGCGGGTTGATCCAGCCCGGCTTGGGAGGATGGAACGCGATCGGGTCATCGCCCACGCGCTCGGCCATGTAGGCGTCGATGTCGGTCTCGCCCACCTGCTCGACCATGCGACGCATGGCGGCGGCGATATCCTCCATGGACGCGCCCTCCTCGATCATCTCCTCGATGCCGTAGGAGGCCCAGTAGTTGCCGGCCAGCAGCTTGGTGATTTCAAAGGTCTTGCGGAAGAACTGGATGCGGTCGCGCACGATGTCGTCCTGGGCCAGCGCGGTGGCCTCATCGAGCAGCCCCATCATCTCGTCCACCAGGTCCGGCGGGAAGATGCGGAACTGCTGCGGATCGGCGGCGAGGCGGTAGGCCCAGTGACCGTGGCCGAAGTTGTTCTCGCGCCACGCCTGCTCCGCCAGCGCGAAGTAGCGCTTCATCGGCGCGGCGGCCGTGCGGAACATGCGCTCGTTCCAGTCATCGGTGATCGCGTCCACGTCCGCATACGGGTCCCACAGCAGCCGCGCCATCACGTAGAGCTTGGGGCCGTCGAGGCCCCAGTTAGGGTAGACCTCGGCGTAGAAGCCCCTGACCTTGTGCGCTACCGCGTGCTGGATGGCTTCCTGGAAGAGGTGGTTGTAGATGCGCGGGATGGCGAAGCCCATCCCGTAGCCGTACTCGTAGATGCCCATCTGGTTCGTGACCGCCGCCCAGCGCTCCAGCATGGTCTCGTCCTGGCGCTTGAAGACCGGGTCCCAGTAGTCCGAGCGGTTGCTCGTCAGGTAGGGGATTATGTTGCGGTGCAGCCGCATCCCCGTCGGGGGCAGGATCACCGCCGAGTAGGCCAGGCAGCCCAGCATCTTGTCGGGATGGTCCTGCTCCAGGTTCTCGGCAATCCGGTTGAGCCAGGTGTAGTACAGGATCGACTTGTCGCCGGAGAAGCCGTGCCATTCGGGGAGCGGATGATCGACCAGCTTGCAGTTGGGGCACTCGCAGTAGCCATGGCCGTCGTTGATGCCGAACGAGAACGATTCGAGGTCGGGGTTGGCCGCGAAGGCGGCGCGCGCCACGTCGGCCGCGTGCTGAATGCCGCCCGGGTCGGTCATGCACGGCTGCCAGCTATGGTCATCGGGCCCCGGGCGGTAGCGCTCGTCGCCGTGCATCGGGAAGTACTCGGGGTGCTCGTCGAACAGCTCCGGCGGGAAGATGTTGAGCAGGTTGTGGTGGAAGGCGTAGCGCCCGTGGATGCGCTGGCGCAGGCTCCACACGCCGCCGTAGTGCGCGCCGCTCCACAGCCGCGACAGGATGGCGGGCGTGTGGATCTGCCGCACCTCGGGCACAGTGATCGTCTCGTGGGCCGGCACATCCTCGCCCAGCGGCCCGGGGATGAGCCAGCGCACGCCCACGTAGTCCTCGAGGAACTGGCAGACCGCCCAGTAGGTCGCCCACGGCGAGGGCCCGGCCAGCATGGCGGCGTCGTCGGTGACGATGACCGCGAAGGCGTCGCGGTCCATGCCGTAGCGCTCCAGGCCCAGCGCGGCCTTGACCGGCGCGCACATGCCCACGTAGATCGGCGGGCCCTGCGCCGGCTCGTAGTCGTCCTCATCGACCACCGCGAAGTCGCGGCCGGTCGAGGTCTTGAGGTAGCTCGCCAGGTCCTGGCAGGCGCTGAGCGCCTCGCCGCGCGCCAGCCGCTCCCGCACGATCACGGCCTGGGTGTCGCCGTCAAGCACGGTGAAATCCGCCACGGCGCCCGTCACCGTCACGAGCGTCAGGATCAGGGTCACGGTCAAGCTCATGCGCATCGCTGCCAACCTCCGCAGATCGGAGTAAGCACGCCGCGTGGTTCGCCCCCCAGGGGCCCCAGGCCTGCCCGCCGCCCCGGAATCAGCCCTGTTCCGCCTCGAAGTCACGCCAGAACTCGGCGATGATCTCGGCCACGGCGTCGAAGTCCTCGTTGCCCGGCGTCTTGTCCAGGCAGTAGCTGACCACGCCCTGCACCCGGCCCTCGCGCACGAACTGCAGGCACATCTCGTACTTGGCCGCGATCAGCTCGGCCGTGCCGGGGTCATCGTTGCGCTTCTCGTAGGCGCTGCGCGAGCCCGAGGGCATGAGGATCAGCGGCAGGTCGATGGGCTCCTCCGGCTCCCAGGGGGGAGTGGCCGCGGTCACGAAACTCCCGCGCACGCTCTCCGTCCAGGCGTCGACGGCGGTAATGTCCGCCACCTCCAGCCCCTCGGCCTTGAGGTCCGAGAAGATCGCGGTGACGCCGAAGTTGCCCACGCCCGTGCGGTCGAAAAGGCCCAGCGAGAGCGTCACTTCGTCCTCGCCCGCGACGACCTCCGACAGGTCGAGGGTCACCTCACCGTCATCCTCGCCGGCCACGTCCTCCTCCCACACCACCTCGTCGCCAACGCGCGCCTGCATCATGTGATAGCCCGCGGTCGGGCCATCGAAGTCGCTGCGGCCTCGGCATCAAGCACGCGCACCGTCTGCTGCAGGAAGCCGCAGTCGCCGGCCTGTGAAGGCGTGTCCCACGGATGGGTCACGCTGCCCTGCGGTGGGACGATGAACTCGCCGTTCAGCCAGGTCAGCGCGCGCTCGACCGCTTCGGGGTTGCGTGGGTAGGCGGCCACCACGCCATCGACCACCGTCCCCAGCATCTGGATGAAGCGCGAGCCGATCTGATTGAAGTACATGAGCGGGTAGAACTTGATCTCGGGGTTGATGGCACGTCCCGCGTCCACCATCGCCCGGATCGACTCGGGCGTGAACCAGCGCGGGTTCACGTTGCCCCAGAAGTCATCGATCACGTAGCCG
>JALGUI010000408.1 GCA_029820915.1 Candidatus Zipacnadia bacterium
CGCAATCCTCCGAGTCTTGACCCGCGCGCCTGCCAGCACGTACAATGCCCTCTCGGGCGCCCGTCTGCGCCCCCTGGAGGATCGCCATGACCTCGCGAGAGCGCGTGCTGACCGCTCTGAGCCATTCTGAGCCCGACCGGGTGCCCTTCGACCTGGGCACCACCTTCGTGACCGGCATCCACCGCATCGCCTACGACCGGCTGGTGCAGGCGCTGGGGCTGGCGGACCTCGAACCGCTGCCACTGTACGACCCGGTCCAGCAGCTCGCCATGCCTCACGAGGAGGTGCTGCGCGAGCTGGGCGTAGATACGCGCAGCGTCTCCCTGAAGCTCCCCGGACGCGCCGCGAGCGACTCCGAAGAGGACGAGGAGTACCTCTACGCGACCGACGAGTGGGGCCTCAAGCGGCGCATGCCGAAGGATGGCGGCCTCTACTATGACATGTACGCCCACCCGCTGGCCGGCGTCGAGACCGTGACCGGCGTGGATGCCTACGCCTGGCCCGACCCGCTGGCATCGCTGGACCTCGATGCCATCGAGGACGCCTGCCGGGCGATCAAGTCCTCGGGCGACTACCCGGTCATCGTGGGCGGCTTCGGCTCGGGGATGCTCGAGATGGTGCTGTGGTTGCAGGGCTACGACCAGGGCTACATGAACCTGCTGGTCAACCGGCCGGTGACCGAGGCGATCCTCGACCACGTGACGCGGCTGAAGGTGGTCTACGCCGACGCCCTGCTTCAGCGCGTGGGCCCGTATGTCGATATCTTCTACAACGGGGACGACCTGGGCCTGCAGGACGGGCCGATGATCCGCCGCGAGTGGTTCATCGAGCTGCTGGCGCCGCGCTACGTGCAGTATCACGAGGCAATCAGGCGCGGGGCGCCGCAGGTGAAGCTGTTCTTCCACACCTGCGGCTCGGTGGTGGATCTGCTGCCCGACGTTATCGAAACCGGCATCGACATCCTGAACCCGGTGCAGGTCAACGCCGCGGGGATGGGCGACACCGCCGCGCTCAAGCGCGACTTCGGCGACGCCATCAGCTTCTGGGGCGCCATCGACACCCAGCGGGTGCTGCCGCGGGGCACGCCGGCGGAGGTGCGCGACGAAGTGCGTCGGCGCATCGACGACCTGGCGCCCGGCGGCGGCTACGTGCTCAACCCATCGCACAACATCCAGGCGGATGTGCCGGCCGAGAACGTCCTGGCGATGGTCGAGGCGCTCGACGAGTTCGGGTGGTACTGAGGGCCGGCGGACGTTGCTGCCGCGTGGTGCGGGCCTCCCCCGTCCCGAGCTGCGCTCGGGACCGCCCCTTCCGTTCGGGAGGCGGCACGCACGGGAGCGTCCCGCAGACACGGGTCACGGCACGGTGCCGTTTGCTCCTTCGGGACGGAGAGGGGGCCGGGGGGAGAGGCAGTCATCTCGATGCGCGACGATGGCCACCCATCCGCCGACCCGTCGTTCACATCCATACGCATGATCTCATCCCGACGGGCCGCCACCCGCGCGCAGCGGGGCGGCGGAGCCGAGTTCAACCTGACAGGAGGCAACTGTGAGCACCGTACCGTTTGTCCTGAGCAGCAGCGAGAACCGGGCGCCGGGGGACCGTGAGGAGGCCATCGCGTACTTCTCCATGGAGATCGGCATCAAGGCCGCCATCCCGACCTACTCGGGCGGCCTGGGGGTGCTGGCGGGCGACACCCTGCGCGCCGCCGCCGATCTGGGCATGCCCATCATCGGCGTGACTCTGCTGTACCGCAACGGCTACTTCACGCAGCACCTGGACGCGCACGGCAACCAGACTGAGTCACCGACGCAGTGGGTGCCGGAAGACCACCTGCAGCCGCTGACCCGGCGGGTGAGCATCGAGATCGAGGGACGCACCGTGCAGGTGCGCGCGTGGCGCTATCTGATCGAGGGCATCTTTGGCGGCCACGTCAACGTGCTGTTCCTCGACACCGACCTGCCCGAAAACTCCGACTGGGACCGCGCCCTGACCAACGACCTCTACGGCGGCGATCGCCACTACCGGCTGTGCCAGGAGGCCCTGCTGGGGCTGGCCGGGGTGGAGATGCTTCATGCCCTGGGTATTGACGGCCGGCTGATCTATCACATGAACGAGGGCCACTCGGCCCTGCTCGCCCTGGGGCTGCTCGAACGCCACACCGGGGCGCGCGCGCCCGATACCGTCAGCGACGACGACATCCGCGCGGTGCGCAGCCACTGCGTGTTCACCACGCACACCCCGGTGCCGGCGGGGCACGACAAGTTCGACTGGAGCCTGGTCACGCGCGTGCTGGGCCCGCGCCGCGCCCGGCTGCTCGAGGACGTGGGCTGCCGCCACGACGGCCAGTTGAACATGACCTATCTGGCGCTGCGCTTCTCGCGCCACATCAACGGCGTGGCGCTGCGCCACGGTGAGATCTCGGCCGACATGTTCCCGGACTATCCGGTGCACTCGATCACCAACGGCGCCGACACGGCGATGTGGACCTCGCAGCCGTTCGCGCGCCTGTTCGACGATCAGATCCCGGTCTGGCGACAGGACAATCAGTACCTGCGCTACGCGCTGGGCATCCCGCTCGAGGACATTCAGTCGGCGCACCGTGAGGCCAAGCAGGACCTGCTCAACGAGGTTGCGCGGCGCACCGGCCAGCGGCTGTCGCCGACTGCGTTGACCATGGGCTTCGCCCGCCGCGCCACCGAGTACAAACGAGCCGATCTGTTGTTCGCGGACATCGAGCGGCTCAAGCGCATGGCGCGCAGGATGGGGCCGCTGCAGATCCTGTTCGCGGGCAAGGCGCATCCGCGCGACGAGGGCGGCAAGCAGATGATCCGCGAGGTGTTCGAGGCCGCCGAGGAGCTGCGCGGCCACGTGCCGGTGGTCTACCTCGAGGACTACGACATGGAGCTGGCCAAGTTCCTGGTGTCGGGCGTGGACGTGTGGCTGAACACGCCGCTCAAGCCGCACGAGGCCTCGGGCACGAGCGGCATGAAGGCGGCCTTCAACGGCGTGCCGAGCCTGAGCGTGCTCGATGGCTGGTGGCTCGAGGGGCATATTGAGGGAATCACGGGCTGGGCGATCGGCGACCGTGACGCCACTTCTGAGCCCGGCCAGGAGATCGCGGACCTCTACGACAAGCTGCACCACACCGTCATGCCGATCTACTACGACAGCCCGCTGGAGTTCGCGCGCATCCGGCGCTACTGCATCGCCTACAACGGCTCGTTCTTCAACACCCAGCGGGCAGTACTGGAAGAGCGCGTACCATCGCGTGATCGCGGAGAGCCCGGCGGAGGTGGACTGAGGGTCATCAAAGGACGGCGGCCCCGTCGAGCGGCCCCTCCAACGGCGGACGACGGCGGCAAAGGCAAAGGGCGGGCCGGTGAGGCCAGCGGGCCGCTCTGACGGCGAACGGCGACGGCGAGGGCAAACGACGGATAGGTCGGGTGACCTGTCCCACGAACGGTGCGACGACATGTGTTCGACGGGCCCGGCAGCCTTCCGCCGCTGGTGCGTCTTGAGTGAGATTGTGGATGACGTTCGGAGGGCGGCTGTTCACAGCCGCGGCGCTTGCTTCCCGCTTCACGCTTCCCGATTGCCGCTTCCCGATTGCCGCTTGCCGCTTGCCGCTTGCCGCTTGCCGGTCGTTCAGAACCACACCGGCAGCTTGTTGAAGCCCTCGCCGCCGAAGCTGGCAATGAGCGCCCAGACGGTGCCCGACCAGAAGTAGTGGCCCACCACCACGCCGATGAAGAAGGGCAG
>JALGUI010000409.1 GCA_029820915.1 Candidatus Zipacnadia bacterium
CGCCGTGTCCACCAGCGCCATCCACGGCTGCGCGGGCGCCAGGAACCGGCTCCAGCTCTCCCGTGGCGCCTCGGCCAGCAGCACCGGCTCGAGTGACACCTCAGCCAGCGTCCGCCGCGGCTGCGTCGTCGCCGCGATGGGCACGAACAGCCGCTCGGCGCCGGCCGTCACGTCCGCCTCTCCGCCGAGTTGGTACATCCCGTGCAACCGGTAGCTGTTGCCGAACGGCGCGTCGCCGGTGTTGGTGACCGTCACAGCCACCTCGACCGCCGACGAGCCCTCGCGGATGCGCATCGTGCGGCTGACCATCCGGTGCCGCACCTCGATGGCGCAGGTCGCGGTCGTGTTCTCGATCACGCCCGCCTGCCACGGGTCGAGCGAGTAGCCGCCGCCCGGGTAGAACCAGTCGGTCAGCCCCCAGCCGTTGGGCTGCTCGCGGTAGATCGGGATCGGCGGGAGGACCTTCTCGCGCGTGATACGCCCCGGCGCCAGCAGCGGGCCGTGGCCCTTGAGCTCGAAGTCCGACAGCGCCCCGCCCATCGCCGGCAGCACGCGCACGAGGATGAGGTCGTTCTCCATGGTCAGGAACGTGACGCGGTCGATGGTCTCCTCATGGACACTGCACGCGCCCCACGCCGGGCCAACCGCCATGCACGCCGCCAGCGCCGCCAGCACGAGTGTCCTCACCGCGGGCCCTCCTCCCAGTCCAGATCAGGCAGGATCGTCCCCCATGCGTACCAACACCCGCCGACCCTCGTTGGTTCGCGACGCGGCCGAGATGGGCAGGCTGACCTCGGCGCGCCACCAGGGCAGGTCCGCCGGTCCGCCTCGCGAATAGCATACCCGTTGGGCCGACTGTCATCCAGGTACCCCGGGAGGAAACCCCGTGCACAAGCTCGACATCGTCGTGCGAGACGTCGCGCACATCGACACTCCGCGCCCCGTCACCGGCGGCGTGCCGCTCGCCGAGGGCGCCGCGCCTGAGGGCGGCGCGTTCGCACTGATGGGCCCCGACGACAAGTCCGTCCCGCTGCAGGCCGAGGTGCTGGGCCGCTGGCGGGACGGCTCCGCCCGCTGGGTGTTGCTCGACTTCCGGTCCGCGCCACAGGCGGGCGGCGAGTTGGCCTACACGCTCACCTGGGACGCCGACGCCCCGGCCGCGCCTCCGCCCGCGGCGTGCTCGGCGGACCGCGAGACCGCCGCCATCGCCGCCGGCGACCTGCGAGTCGCCCGCGGCGAGGGAAGCCTGCTCCGTGTCGGCGACGGGCTGGACATCGACCTCAGACTCATCCTCGACGGCGGCGTCGAGTGCGGAACGCGGGTGGCTTCGGCCGAGGTCGAGGCCGAGGGCCCGATGCGCGCGTCTTCAGCTTCCGCCTGCGCGCCTCGGTCTATGCCGACCTGTCGAAGGTCCGCCTGGAGCCGCTCATCATCGTGGACGCCGACGAGGGCGTCCTTCAGCGCATCGCCGGGCTCTACCTGGACGTCCACCAGCGCCGCGGCGCGAAGACCGCCCGCATCGGCGGCGACCCCGGCTGGGAGGGCCCGGCCGAGGAGAAGGTCCGCCTTCTGCAGGTGGACGACCAGGCGTATCGCCTGGAGGGCGCGCAGGGCGAGGGCGGTCGGGCGCCCGGCTGGGCGGAGATCGGCGACGAGACCGGCGCCATCGCGGTGGCGATGCGCGACTTCTGGCAGCAGTGGCCCAAGAGCCTCGAGGTCTCCCCCGATGGCCTCGCGGTGGGGCTCTTCCCCACCTTCCGCGAAGAGGACTTCGACCACATGCAGCCGTGGTGGAAGTACCTCTACCTCTTCGAGGGCGAGTGCTACCGGCTTCGCACCGGCCAGGCGCGACGGTGGGAGGTCTGGCTGGACCTCGACGGTGACGGCGCGTCGCTCGCGGCCATGGCCGATGCCCCGCTCATGCCCATCGCCGACCCCACGCAGGCCCTCGCCACCGGCGTGTGGGACGACATCATGCCCGCCAACGCCCCCGGAATGGCGGAATACGACGAGTGGGCCGAGCGGCTCTTCGAGGCGTACTGCGCCTCCGTCGAGGAGCTGCGCGACTACGGCGCCATGAACTGGGGCGACTGGTTCGGCGAGCGCGTCGTCAACTGGGGCAACCACGAGTACGACACCACCAACCAGCTCCTCATTCAGTTCGCGCGCACCGGCGACCCGCGCTACTTCTACATGGCCGACGCGGCGGCGCGCCACTCGACCGAGGTGGACACCGTCCACCACGTGAGCGACGACCTGTGGGACCATTTCTGCGACACGTCCGGCGGTCCGAAGCGCGGCGAGGAGGGTGAGGAGCCGGCCTACCCCTACCGCCCCGGCATGGTCCACCAGCACACCGTCGGGCACGTCAGCGGCTTCTTCGCCGTCGAGGCCATCCAGGAGCTGTTCATCGACAAGGGCGTCGGGCGAGCGCCCAGCCCCTACCTGTGCCTCGGGCCCACCAACCTCGGCCACATCTGGACCCAGGGCACCTCGCGGCACTACTTCCTCACCGGCGACGCGTTCGTGCGCGAGACCGTCCTGATGATCGGCGACAACCTCGCGCGGCTCGTCGAGGACCGCAAGTTCGCCTTCATGGGGCACTCGCACTGCGGCCGCGTGACCGGCTGGACCATGCTGGCGCTGGCCGGGGCGTACGAGATCGACTTCGACCGGCGCTACCTCGAAGCCATGCGCGTGCTCGCCGAGGATGCCCTCGCCGATCAGGACCCCAACTGCGGAGGCTGGCTCTACTACCCGATGGCGCCCGGCCACTGCGACTGCGAGACGGAGAAGCACACCGGCATGGCGGGCTTCATCACCGCGGTGCTCATCAACGGCCTGTCGCGTTACTACCAGCTCTCCGGTGACGAGCGCCTGCCCGAGGCCATCGACCGCGCGGTGACCTTCCTCGACCTCGACACCTGGCACGATCAGTGGCGCGGCTGGCGCTACACGTCGTGCCCGGCCACGGCCTTGCGCGGCGTCAACCAGCCGGGCGTGACCATGATGGCGCACGTCAACGGCGTGCGCTACGGTGAGAACTCCGAGCACCTGCGAGTCCTCAGGCGCGCCTGGGAGGAGAAGTTCGGCAAGCTCCTGGGCCAGGCCCCGTCCCAGGGCTTCGGCAAGTCGTGGACCAGCACCATGTACGGCTGCGCGGAGACCGCCGGCCTGCTGGCGCGGCTGGACTCCGAGGAGTAGGACATGTGTGCCCGAACACGAAGAGGGCGAGCCGCGTGGCTCGCCCTCGGTCGGCTTTCGCTGCGCCGGACCTACTGCTCGGCATCGTCCTCCGCCGCCGGCTCGGGCCTGGTGGTGACCGCCTCGGTGCTCTCCTGGTGCTGCTGGTAGCGCTGCGCGTCACGGTAGCGCTTGAGGTCGTCGAGCAGGTTGCTGAGCCGCTGGATGAGCTGGTCGAGCATGTCGTCGCCGACGATCGCCTCGTAGACCTCCACCTCGCCCAGCTCGACCGCGAAGTCCGAGCCCCAGTTGGCCGTGATGTCGAGCCTCACCCACTTCGCCTCCACCGGCGGGAAGTCGAAGCTCTGCTTGATGCCGCGCCGCACCACCACGTAGGAGCCGACGACCTTGTAGGGCCCGTCTATGCCCTCGGTGGCGATGGAGACGCGGATGTTCTTCGCCCAGCGGCCCAGGAACTCGGGGTCGTCGGTGGTCGGGTCAACGACCACGCGGCTGATCAGGCGCCTCTCGGGCAGCTCGAAGATCACCCACTCCGGCGCCTCCGGCGACGGCACCGCGCGACTCCGCCAACCGTACGAGTCCGCGGGCGTGTGCGAGCCGATCACGTACTTGCCGTCGATGAGGTTGGTCACCGACCACACCGCGATGGGCTGGCCGTTCTCGTCCACCGTCTGGCTGGAGAACCTGGCGATCCGGCCGCCGTTCTCGGCGGCCACCAGGTTCGTCGTGCCGGCCACCGTCGGCGCCGACCAGCTCGGGGCGCCGATGAGCGTGCCGAGGCAGATCGCGGCTATCAGAACAGATACCCTCACAGTCACTGCTCGCTCACTCCCGTCCGTGCCGACGGCCCCGCGCTACTCCGGTGCTTCGCCGCCCTCGGGCACCTGAATTGTCTGCTCGAAGACCATCCTATCCATGTGGTGCACCTCGATGGTCACCGTCCCCTGCACGCGCACACCCACCGTCCGGCTGTCGCCGGGCTGCACGGAGCCACCGAGGTCATCTCTTAACGTCGCCCCGGTCTCATCGCGCCAGCGCACCTCGATCTGCTGATCGGGCGCCTCACCCATGGCGACGACGCGCACCGTGAACTCCCGTGTCCTCGGGTCATCAGGCCGGTAGTCCGTGTTCTCCACGATGTCAACCAGGGGGTCGGCCGCCTGTGGCGGTTCCTCGGTCGGCTCGGCATCTTCTTCGACAGGCTCCTCGTCGTCCGGTTCCGGCGGCTCCTCCTCGTCC
>JALGUI010000410.1 GCA_029820915.1 Candidatus Zipacnadia bacterium
CTGGGCCGAGAATGAGTACGCGCGCGCCCTGATCGAGTTGGGAATCCCGGGCTTCCTGCTCTTCGTCTGGATGCTGATCTCGGTCACGCGGCACGTCTTCCGCGCGTACCGGGTTGTGGAGGACCGACGAGACAGGTGGCTGATCGCGGGCATCTTCGCCGCGGTCACCAGCATGCTGCTGCGTCTGCTCGTTGGCTCGGCGTTATACGGCTGGCCCGAGGCCATCATCTTCTGGTGCTACGTCGCCATCGCGCTGCGACTGCCCGAGATTGAGGCCGAGGAGCGGCGCCAGGTCGCGACGCCGCTGACGACGGCGAAGGTACGGCCGGTCGATTCCGCCAGATAGGTGCGCGCCACCGACATGTACGCCACCGTGCCCGACACGGACACCGGCGCCGCAGCCGGCGCCCGCCGGCTGCGCATCGCCTTGGTCATCGAGGACGTCTCGCCAAGTGGCGGCCAGGAGCGCGTGCTGGCCGAGCTGGCGCCGCGGCTCGCGCGGCGCCATGACGTCCACCTGTTCTGCCACACCGTGCGCGACATCGACCTGTCCGGCATCACCGTCCACCGCCTGCCCCCGCTGCGTGCGACACTCGGGGTTCGAGCATTGTGCTTCACCGTTGTGTCCTCACTGGCGGTGCGCCCGCGCGACTTCGACGTCGTGCTCTCCCAGGGCGGCAACACGCTCGTCCAGAACTTCGTCCTCGCCCACACCGTCCACCGCGACCGCCATCGGGTGCGCGCCGAGATCCAGCGCCGCTTCGGCCTCAAGCCCGCGTGGCGCCAGGCCTGGGAGGGCGTGCGCGATGCCGCCTTCGCCGCCCTCGAACGCCGCGCCGCGCTGCGCTGCCGCGGCCGGCTCATCGCCATCTCACGCAGCGTCCGCGACTACTTCGTGCGCGAGTACGGCCTGAGCCCGGACGAGGTGCACGTGGCCTGCAACGGCGTTGACCACGCGGTCTTCACGCCCGACCTGTGCGCCGAGGGCCGCCCGCGGATCCGAGCCGAACTCGGCCTGTCGGACGACGACTTCGTCGCGCTGTTCATGGGCGGCCTGTGGTTCGAGAAGGGTCTGCCCCAGGTCATCGAGGCGCTCGCCCGCTGCGCCGAACCCGTCCGGCTGGTCGTCGTGGGCAGGGGCGAGCGAGAGCACTTCGCCGCGCAAGCCGCCGGACTGGCCGTGGCCGAGCGCATTACCTTCGTGCCCCACGTCGATCGGCCGCAGGACTACTTCGCCATGGCCGACTGCCTGGTGCACCCGTATCACATCGAGCCCTTCGGGCTGGTGGTGGTGGAGGCGGCCGCCTGCGGCCTGCCGCTGCTGGCCGCCCGATCCGGCGCGGCGCTCGACCTGATCGACGATGGCGCCGGCGGCCTCTTCGTCGAGCGCGATCCCGGAGACATCGCCGCCCGGCTCGACCTGCTCGCTCGCGATCCGGAGATGCTTGAGCGCATGCGCCGGGAGGCGCATCGGCGCTCGCTGCAATTCTCGTGGGACCGCCAGGCCACGGAGATCGAGGAGCTCTTCGTGCGCCTGGCGCCGCGGGGCGCTCCCGAAGGCGGGGGTGAAGCGGACCGATGAGGGTCGCGGTGGTCAGCCACGCCTGTGTGGTGGACGTCAATCAGCGGCTCTTCAACGAGCTGTGTCGCCACGAGGACGTCGAGCTGATGATGATCGCGCCGCGCCGCTGGCGCGCCTCGACGGGCATGGTCGTGGACTACCGCCCGGTGGAGGGAGCGCGCTTCTCGTCGCATCCGCTGCCGGTCATCGGCTCGGGACAGATCAGCCTGCACCTCTACCGCGGCCTGGCCCGCGTCCTGCGCGACGTCGCGCCCGACGTCGTCTACCTCGACGAGGAGGCCTACAGCCTGCCCGCCTGGCAGGTGCTGCGCATCTGCCGCCGCCACGGCTTCCCCATCTGCTTCGTGACCGAGCAGAACCTGGTCAAGCGCTTCCCGTGGCCCTTCTCGCGCGTCGAGCGGGCCGTGCTCGACTACGCCGCGCTCGCCGTCCCCCCCGCACCGGACGTGGCCGACGTCCTGCGCGCCAAGCGCTTCAGCGGCGACATTGCTATCATCCCCCACTTCGTGGACACCGAGCTGTTCCGCCCCACCGACCGCGACGCTCTGCGCCGCGAGCTGGGGCTGCACGGCACCGTGCTCGGCTACCTGGGGCGGCTCACCGGGGAGAAGGGCATCGAGGACCTGATGGCCGGCGCCGACATCCTGTGGGAGCGCGGCGCGGACGTCAGCCTGCTGCTGGTCGGCGGCGGGCCGCTGTCCGAGCGCCTGCACGAGTGGGCGCGCCACAGGCCCCTCGGCCGCGTGGTGCTCACCGGCCCCGTCGCGCACAGTGCCGCGCCCGACTACCTGAGCGTCTTCGACATCCTCGCGGTACCCTCGCGCACCATGCCCAACTGGAAGGAGCAGTTCGGGCGCGTGCTCATCGAGGCCCCGGCCTGCGAGGTGCCGGTGGTCGGGTCGAGCTCGGGCAACATCCCGGACCTCCTCGGAGAGCTGGGCTCGGGCGTGGTCTTCGCGGAGCGCGATCCGGCCGCGCTCGCCGACGCGGTGCAGGGGCTGATCGAGGACCCCGAGCGCGCCGGACGGCTCGCGCGCACCGGGCGGCGACGGGCCGAGGAGCTGTACGGACTGCCCGCGGTGGCCGACAGGCTCTACGACGCGCTGTCGGCCATGCTCTCCTGACCCCGAAGTCTCGCCGGTCTCCGGCGCGCGGCCGACACCAGCAGCGGGTGTAGCAGAAAGACGAGGAAGGCAAGCGCGGGCACGCCGGCCTGGCGGTAGTTGCGCCACACGTGCTCGGCGATCAGCCGCCGGCGCTCGGGCGCAACGCCGCCGGCCATCCGGATACGGTCGGCAGCCTCGAGGCGCGTGCCCAGGTCCTGCGCGTTCGCCAGCGCCGCCTGGGCACTTCTCAGGGCCTCGCCCCGATCACCCTCGCGCCGGTACAGCTCGGCCAGCAACAGGTGCGGCTCGGGCCGGTCGGGCCGCAGCTCGGCCGCGCGCTGCAGGTACGCCTCGGCCGCGGCCCCATCCCCGGCCTCGAGGAAGCTCCGCCCGGCGAGCAGATGGGCGCACGCCGCATCGGTCTCGTACACCAGCCGCAGCAGCGCTACGCGCCGCTCATCGGGTGCCAGGTCGGCCGACCGCATATCCGCCAGCAGGCAGCGCAGGTCCACGCGCTCGGGCGCGGCCCTGATCGCCTCGGTCAC
>JALGUI010000411.1 GCA_029820915.1 Candidatus Zipacnadia bacterium
ATCGCGCCGGTCGCGCGCGCGGAGCTGGTCGAGGTCGAGGAGCTGCCCGACAGCGACCGCGGCGAGGGGGGCTTCGGCCACACCGGCCGAAGCTGACGCATCGACTTCGCGGGGGCGGAATGGGGACGACATGACGACCGCATATCGAAGTGCCACCTGGCTCGTGGTGCTCCTCGTGGCCATCGCGGCCGCACTCGCGCTCGCCGGCTGCTCGGATCGGCAGGCCGGCGGGGGCGAGGTTGAGGTGCTGCGCCCGGAGGGCGGGCCGGAGCCCGGTGGTGTCGTGGAGATCGAGGAGGCCGAAGCGCGTCCCGCACCCGAGTTCACGCTGGCGGCCGCGGGTGGCGGCGAGGTGAGCCTGTCGGACTACGCGGGCAAGGCCCTCATCCTCGACTTCTGGGCCACGTCGTGCACCGGCTGCGTAGAGGAGTTGCCAGAGTTCCAGGCGCTCTATGACTCGTGGGACCACGAGAAGGTCGAGTACCTCGGCGTATCGCTGGATTCGAGCATCGAGGTGGTCGAGGCCTTCATGGCGAGCCGTGAGGAGCTCAGCCTGCCCATGGCGCTGGGCGACGACGCGATGATCGACGCCTACCTGGGCCGGCGCCGGACGATCCCGGCCGCCCGCGTCATCGACGGCGAGGGCATGATCCGATACGAGTTCGGGCCCGGACCCTCGACGGACCAGGTCGGGGCCGCCGTTGAGCGGCTGCTGGCCGAGGTCGAGTCGGGCTCCGGCGGGTAGGCATGAGCCCACCGAGACGCGAGCCGGGCGGGGAGGGTGGGGGTGCGCCCGCGCCGAGCGAGGTCGCGATGGCAGGCGAGGGCGAGACGCGCCCGCCGCTGCACCGGGCCGCCGGCTACCTGGCGGCCCTCCTGTCGGGCGCGATCATGGGCGCGTCGTGGCCGCTGCAGAAGTACATCCTCGCCCAGGACGTGATCGGCCCGGCCGCCCTGCACTGGCTCAACGTGTGCGGGCTGTTCGCCATCATCGCGCCCACCTACGTGCTGCGCTACCGCGGGCGGCTGCGCTGGCGGCGGTTCTCGGCGTGGTGGCTGCTGCCCTTCGGCGGCGTGGCGTGCGTGATGCACTACTGCCGCAACTTTGGGGTGGACGCCACCAGCGCCACGACGGCCGCGGTGGTGGAGCGCAGCGAGGTTATCTTCGTCTTCCTGCTGTCCTACCTGGTCCTGCGCAAGCCGGTGCGCGCGCTGGGGTGGCTGGGCACGGCGCTCGTGCTCTACGGCACCGTCCGCGTGGCGCTGGTCGGCGCCCAGGCGCTGGACTTCCACCCGCTCGGCGCGCTCGCGCTGGTGGTCGTCGGCCTGACCATCGCCGTCAACGCCACCATCATCAAGACGCTCTTCGCCGCCATCCCGAACGAGCTTATCATCCTCGGCAGCATGACGGTGCAGATCGTGGTCTACACGGTCGCGGTGCCGACGAGCGGGGCCCTGCCGAGTGTCGCGCGGCTGTTCGCCACGCCCGGGCTGCCGGCGTTGGTGGCGCTGGGGTCGGTGGTGTGGGGCACGCGCCTGATGCTCTACTACTATGCGCTCAAGCGCACGCCCATGTGGGCGGTGCGCATGCTGACGCTGACCGGCCTGCCCGTCGCGACGATGATGGACCTGCTGGTGCTGCGCGCGCCGGTCACGTGGGTGCACTTCGAGGGCCTGGTCGCCGGAATCGCGGGTGCGGCCATGGTCATCCTGAGCGTCGGGCGCGAGGACCGGCGGCCGGGAGGCGAGATGGCGGGCGGCTAGCCCGGCCGGACCATGAGGCGACCCGATCAGCACCCCAGGTGGATCAAGGCCTTCGGCTACGCCGCGGCGCTGCTTTCGGGCCTGCTGATGGGCATCTCGTGGGTGATCCTCAAGCTCGCGCTGAACTTCGAAGTGCTGGGCCCGGCGGACCTCAACTGGCTGAACATGGTCGGCCTCGCCATCATCATCTGGCCCGTCTACCTGATCCGCCGCCGCCGGGACCTGTTCCCCCGCGATATGCCCTACCGCTGGCTGCTGGTCTTCGCGCTGTTCGCGGCCACGCTGTTCTACTTGCGCAACACGGGCGTGGGCATCTGCGGGGCCACCACCGCCGCCATCGTCAGCCGGGTGGAGACCACCTTCGTCTTCATCCTCTCCTACCTGGTGCTGCACCAGGCCGTCGGCGGGCTGGGCTGGGTCGGGTCGCTCCTGCTGCTGGCGGGCGCGCTGCGCACCGTGGGCCTCGGGTCGGCGCAGATGAACCTGGACCTGCTCGGCGTCGGGGCGCTGGTGATCGGAGCCCTGTTCGTCGCGCTCAACGCGGTCATCATCAAGACGCACTTCAACCGCGTTCCCAACGAGCTGGTGATCCTGGCCAGCGCCACCGTGCAGACCGTGGTCTACTCGATGGCGGTTCCGGCCTTCATCGGCCTCGACGGCGTGCGCGCGGCGCTGGCCGAGCCGCGCCTCCTGGGGCTGGTGGCGCTGATGTCGGTGATCATCGCCGGCAACCTGTTCGCCTACTACTACGCCATGAAGCGCGTGCCCATGTGGGCGGCGCGGATGCTGGCGCTGCTCGCGCCGGCGGTGGCGGTGGTGGCCGACTACGCCATCCTCGGCACGCCCATCACGGCCAACGCCGTGCAGGGGCTGCTGCTGGTCATGGGCGGCGCGACGCTGGTCATCCTCAGCAGCCGGGGAGACAACGGGGCGCAGCGGGCGGTGGCGCGCGAGAGAGTCGAGGAGAGGAGCGAACGCGATGGCTGACCCCGCCGATCGCTGGGCCGATGAGTTCCCCGTTACCCGTGAGCTGGTCTACCTCAACCACGCGGGCCTCTGCCCCATCCCGGCCCGCACTGCGTGCGCGATCGCCGAGCAGGCCGCCGACTGCCGCGACCACGGCGCGTGGGACTACGAACGCTGGCACCAGGTGGCGGAGCGGTGCAAGCAGCGGCTGGCTCAGCTCATGGGGGCCTCGCCGGAGGAGCTCGCCTTCGTCAAGAACACGACGGCCGGCCTCATGCTGGCGGCCGAGAGCATTCCCTGGCGCGAGGGCGACAACGTCGTCCTCGCCGACACCGAGTTCCCCGCGAATGTCTACCCGTGGCTGAACCTGGAGCGCCGCGGCGTGCAGACGCGTTTCGTCGAGTCCCGTGAGCGCTTCCCGACCGTGGACGACTACGCGGCCGCCTGCGACGGCCGCACGCGCGCCATCGCCGTAAGCTGGGTGCAGTTCGCCACCGGCCA
>JALGUI010000019.1 GCA_029820915.1 Candidatus Zipacnadia bacterium
GAGGGCGAAGATTCCCTCGTGCACGCGCTTCTCGGCCTCGGTGGTGGACGCGGGGAAGAACTGGCGGGAGTTCGCCTCGACCCCCATGATGGTGAACAGCCGCGCGCCCAGGCCGACGGAGTGGATCAGCGCCAGCGACGGGTTCGTCAGGTCCTGCACCGCGTACGCGACGCCGAGCTTCCCTGCCTTGGCCGCGAAGAGCATGTCGGACGAGTGGCCCTTGCAGGTCTTGAGGGCCACGCCCGACCAGCCCAGCTCCATCGAGCGGTCGAAGGTCTCCATCGTGGTCAGGCTCTCGTCGGCGATCACCGGCTTGAGCGCGGCGATGGCGCTCATATCGTGGTCGTGCACGTCGAGGTCGCGGCCGGTGGGCTGCTCGATGTAGAGGATGCGGTCGAAGCACTCGGGGGAGCGCTCGCGGATGCGGTGCAGCATCTCGACGATGTAGTCCGGGCTGTCGCACATCTCGTTGGTGTCGGCGGTGAGGTGCATGTCGTCGATGCCCAGCCGGCCCAGCTCCTCGAGGCCGATGTCGTGGACCGCGAGCGTGCGCTCGATGTCCCAGTCGAGGTCGTCGCCGCGCAGCTTGACCTTCAGGCAGTACATGCCCTCGTAGGCGATCCAGTCGGCCAGGCAGTTGGGCAGCCCGTCAGCCGGGTCGGAGTCGTCGAGCTCATCGCGGGTGAGCTTGTCGAGCCCGCCCACGAGATGGAAGACCGGGACCTTCGGCAGGTACTCGTCGCGGATGTACTGCTCCGGGTATTCGCCCGCGAACTCGGGGCCCAGCCACGTGCTGAGATCGTCCATGAACTCGGGCCCGTAGCCGGCGTAGCTGTCGATGCCGTTGACGTTGCCGAAGGCGTCGTGAAGCGCGGCATCGATCGGCGACGCGCAGACCAGTGCGTTCAGGAAGGGCTGCTCGACCGCCACGCCCTCGGCCCGGCATTCCTCGCGGCTGATGCGCGCCAGGTCGTCCTCCAGTGCCATGAACAGCTCGATGGGGTGGAAGGGCCCGGAGTGCGTGGTGACCAGGCGCACGTAGCCGTCAATCGTGCGCTGCATCACGCGCTGCTTCTCCTCGTGGCTGACCGCCGCGTCGGGCCAACCCCACGCGTCCATGACGAAGATGCCGCCCCAGCCCTCAGCGATCTCGTGCCGGCCGTTCTCGACCTTGGCGCGGATTCTGCAGAAGGGCAGGCTCTCGACGACCACGCCGCCGAACTTCAGCGGCGTGCGGGCGTGTTGCGGCTCGAGAATGATCTCCAGCTCAAGGACCGAGATGTCAGAGGGGCGCGGCGTACGCATGGGTGATGGCCTCCCGGGCGATCGTTGTGGCGCGCTACCGGTCAGGTTCGACGACGGCCCGCGGACTCCTGCGCGGCCCGTGGTTGTGCAGCATTTCGCCACACTTGCGGGTTAGTGTAGATGCCACGCGGGCCTAATCTGTGCGGCATTGTGAACACCACGCGCGCCGCAGCGTCACTAGCGACTGAGGGCGGCGGATTCTCGGCATGGATAGTGTTGTGCACCACGGGAGGTGTCAGGCGCGGTGAAGATGATTGCGGGAGTGTGGCTGATCCTGATGGTGTTGGCCCTGTCGGCCCTGTCGGCCGCCTGCATCGTGGCGGCGGACGAGGATTGCGGCGTTACGGACCTGCGGCAGGAGTTGGCCGAGGAGGGCGACGTGCGCGAGGCGCGCGCCGACTTCGGCGGGCAGGCGGGCTTCACCGAAGAGGACATGCGGCTGATCTTCGGGACCAAGTTCCACCTGCACCGGCTGCAGGAGCGGCTCAGGGGCGACCTGGAGGCGCTGGCCGTGCTGCTGCTCGACGAGGCGGAGCCCACCGAGGCGAAGGCCGCCGCGGTGCAGGACTACCTCGACAGGCGCGAGCAGACGCTGCAGGCCATGTCGGACATCGAGCAGCGCCTGATCCGGCAAGTCGGGGCGCAGGACGACCCCATCGAGCAGCGCCTGATCCGGCAAGTCGGGGCGCAGGACGACCCCGTGAAGATGGGCGCGCTGCTCATCTTCAGGGTGATGGACAGCGGCAGACGCGTGCTGTGCGCGGTGTACAGCGAGATCTCCGGCGGAGGCGGCGGCGGGATCAAGCATAACGAGATAGGCCACGGCCTGCAGCAGCCGCTGGGCAACTGAGTGGCGACGCGCGCACGACGCAAATCGGCGAAGACAAACAGCAGCGCCCACCCGAAGGTGGGCGCTGCTTTCGGTTCGCCACCGAGTAAGCCTGAGAGGGAACGTCATTCGGTGGGCGAACCTGCGAGATGGCTTTCGCCATCTTAGCATGCATGTTGGGCTGGAAGCTGAGAGCGCGCAGGAGCGCGCTCTCACCTGCGCGGATAATGAGGGTTAGGCGGCGCGATGCCGCGCACGTCCTCTTGTCGCCACCAGTCGCTTCGCACGAGAAGGACTGCCTGATGGGCTCCGAGCAAGACATGGACGTGGACAGCCTGAGCCCGCTGCCCCGCGACTTCTACCTGCAGCCGACCGAGCAGGTCGCGCGAGGGCTCCTCGGCTGCCTGCTGGTGCATCGCACCGGGCGCGGGCCGCTCATCGGCCGGGTCGTGGAGACCGAGGCCTACCTGTGCGCGGATGACCCCGGCTGCCACGCCGCGCGGGGGCGAACCGAGCGCAATGACCCGATGTTCGGCCCGCCAGGGACGATCTACGTCTACCGGATCTACGGGATGCACCTGTGCATGAACCTGGTGACCGCACCTGAGGGCGTGCCCGAGGCGGTGCTGCTGCGCGCGGCCGAGCCGCTGGCGGGCATCGAGGCGATGCGGCGCCGACGCGGGCGCGAGGCGCTGAAGGACCTGTGCAGCGGCCCGGCGAAACTTGTCGAGGCATTCGGCGTGAGCCTGGAGCACAACCGCGGGGACATCACGCGCGCGAACCCGGCGACCGGGGGCCTCTTCGTCGCCCCCGCCCCGGAGCCGCCCGCTGAGATCGTGGTCACCACGAGGATCGGGTTGGCCGAGGGCTACGGCGACGATCTGATGCTGCGCTACCTCGTGGCGGAGTGCCCGTGGGTGTCCAGGCCGCCGAAGGCCGATAAGCCGGCATTACGTGAGAGAAGGTGAGCCGACCGATGAAGATCAGCTTCATGACCTTCGTGGCGCCCGAGTGGTCGCTGGAAGAACACCTGACCGCCGCCATCCGCTACGGCTACGACGCCATCGAGCCGCGCTGTGAGGCAGACCATGCGCACGGGGTGGAGCTCGACACCACCAAGAAGGAGCGCGCCGCCATCAAGCAGCAGTTCGGCGACTGCGGTGTCGAGCTGACCACCATCGCGACGTCGCGGCGCTACGCGCTCGACAGCGACCACGAGATGCAGGAGACCATCGACCTGACGAAGCAGTACTGCGACCTGTGCGCGGACCTCGGCGCCACGAACATCCGCGTGTTCGGCGGGGTGACGCCCGAGGGCATGGACTTCGTGGACGCCAAGATGATCGTCGCCGATGCGCTGCGCGAGTGCGGCGAGCATGCGGCCGGCTGCGGCGTCTACCTGTGCCTGGAGACGCACGACGCCTACAGCCTGTCCAGCGACGCCGTGGAGACGGTGCGCGTGGCCGACCACCCGAACGTGGCCATCAACTGGGACATCATGCACCCGTACCGGAATGGCGAGACGATCGAGACGGCCTTCCACAACGTCAAGGACTACGTGCGCCACTGCCACATCCACGACGGGACCCGGCCCGAGGAGGGCGGCGCGGCCGGGTGGGAGCTCGCGCTCATGGGCGAGGGCGACATCCCGCACGACGAGGCCATCAGGCTGCTGGCGACGATCAACTACGAGGGCTCGCTCTCGGGCGAGTGGATCAAGGCCCTGGAGGCCGACGTGGTGCTGCCGCACGACGCGCAGGTGCTGCGCGAGTACATCGCGGCGGCGACGAGCTAAGGCGCGCAGGCATCGGACGGTGGGGTCGATGACGGGAGCTGCCATGGCGGTCGAGCGGGCCGCCGACGTGTGCAGAGGCATCGCCGACAACGTGGAGCGGGTGATCATCGGCAAGCGCGAGGCGGTTGAGCGCGTGCTCGTGGCGATGATCGCCCGCGGCCACGTGTTGCTCGAGGACGTGCCGGGCGTGGGCAAGACCATGCTGGCCCGCTCGCTGGCGGCCTCCATCGGCGGCGACTTCCGGCGCATCCAGTTCACGCCCGACCTGCTGCCGACCGACGTAACGGGCGTGTCGATCTACGACCAGAAACAGGGCGAGTTCGTCTTCCGGCGCGGCCCGATCTTCGCCAACATCGTGCTCGCCGACGAGATCAACCGCGCGTCGCCCCGCACGCAGTCGAGCCTGCTGGAGGCCATGGGGGAGCGGCAGGTGACCGTGGACGGCGTCACGCACGAGCTGCCGCGGCCCTTCATGGTCATCGCCACCGAGAACCCCATCGAGTACGAGGGCGTCTACCCGCTGCCCGAGTCGCAGCTCGACCGCTTCCTGCTGCGCTTCTCCATCGGCTACCCTGAGCGCGATGAGGAGAAGCAGATCGTCCGCGACCAGCTCGTGGGCCACCCCGTGCAGGACCTCGAGACGGTGGCGACCGCCGAGGAGGTCGCGGCGGTGCAGCAGGCGGCGGCGCGCTGCCACGTGTCGGACGGCATCTACGACTACGTGCTGGACCTGATCGAGGGCACGCGCGCGTCCGATCAGCTCTACCTGGGGGCGGGGCCGCGGGGGAGCCTGGCGCTTGTGCGGTGCACGCAGGCGCTGGCGACCATCGACGGTCGGGATTTCGTCGGCCCGGACGACATCAAGGAGATCGCCCGCGCAGCCCTTGCCCACCGCGTCATCCCGCGCCCGGAGGCGCGGGTGAGCGGAGTCACCGGCGCGCAGGTGATAGAGGAGCTGCTCGACAGCGTGCCTGTCCCCTCCTGACGCAGCGAGCCACCGCGAGGGGCGTCCCGATGAGCCGCAACTTCCGCATCTTCGCCTTCGCCGCCCTGGTCTTCTGGGCCGTGGGCGCCATGAACGACGCCACCGTGATGTACGTTCTCGCCGGGGTGTGCGTCGCGGTGATGCTGGTTGCGTACCTCCTGTCGCAGCTCTCACTGTCGCGCCTGGTGCTGGAGATGTCGCCGCCGGGTGGCCGCGCCAACGCCGGAGCGCCGGTGCGGCCCCGCGTGCGAGTGCGCTCCATCGGCGGCATCACCGTCGGATCGGCGGCCGTCGAGGTCGCCGCGCGCAATCTGACCGTCGAGGGCGTCGAGGTGCGCAGACGCGTGCTGCTGCCCGCCATGCCACCGGCGTCCGAGCTTGACCTGAGCCTCGAACTCGTGCCGCCGGTCCGCGGCCGCTATCTGCTCGGCCCACCCGCGCTGCTCGACTCAGACCCCATCGGCATGTTCGAGCAGCGGCGCGAGCGCGGCGAGGCCTTCGCGCTGGTGGTCTTCCCACGCACCTATGACCTGCCGCGCGTCGCCGCCTGGGAGGCCGGCTTCGGCCGGCACTCGGCGCGGGCGCGTGAGGTGCGGCGCGACCAGGGCGAGTTCCGAGGCATCCGCGAGCACACCCCGGGCGATGACCTGCGGCATGTGCACTGGAAGGTCACCGCGCACGTGGGCGAGCTGGCGGTGAAGGAGTACGAGCCGATCCGCCACGACCTGATCTCGATCCACCTTGACCTCACGGCCGGCAATCACTACGGCGAAGGCCCGCTGAGCACGCTGGAGACGGCCGTCTCGGCCGCGGCCTCGATCGCGCGCGCGGGGCTGGCCGAGCAGCGCTCGGTGGCCTTGGTCGGCGACGGCCTGCCGTCCGAAGTCGCCCGCTCGGGAGCCGGCCAGCCGCATCTGCACCGCATCATGGTGGCCCTCGCCGAGGCGCGTGCGCTCGCGACGCGCAGCTTCGCCGACTCGCTGTCTCGGCAGCTCCGAAGCGTACCACGCGGCGCCACGGTGTTCGTGATCACCACCGCCGCCGAGGATGCGCTGATTCGCGTGCTGTCCGGGGGGGCCGGCACTGCGGGCTCGGTGACGCTCCTCATCGTCGGCGGGGACCGCGACGGCGCCGCTGAGCGCTTCGCGGTCGTGCCGCGCCGCGTTGCCGACTCAGCGCTCGGCGTAGGCATCGCCGTCGCCACACTGCGCTCCGCCGCCGACATCGCCGAGGCACTGACCGTCGCGACGGCGCCCGCGTGGCCCTCGCACGCGGAGGTGGGGTGATGGCCGCGGTCGCCTCCGCGTTGCGCCGATTCGGCGACTTCGCCCGGCACAACAGGTTCGCGCCCTTCCCCCACCCCCCGCCTGAGGACTCGCCGGTGGAGCGCCGCCGCTGGCTGGCCCTGATGATCGCCTGCTGGCTGACCATGGCGGGCGCGCTGATCGCCTCGACGGCGCTGATCGACAGCACGCTGCTGCTCGTGGAGCTCGCGGTGTTGACGCTCGCCGCCTTCCCGGTCGTCTGGCGGCTGCACTTCAGCCCCTTCCCGCGCTTCTGGCTGAATCACATCACGTTCCTCGCCGCACTCGTTCTCGGCATCATCCACTGGCGACTGGGCGCGTTCACCGGCGGGTCCGATGTCACGCGCCTGGTGGTCAGCTACCGAACCCTCGTCTCGCTCTTCTACTGGGTGATGGCCTTCCGCGCCTTCTCGCTGCGCAACGTCCGCGACCTGACCCAGACCGCGCTGCCGGCCGCCTCGGGCCTGCTGCTCGTGCTCATAGCCGCGCCGACGCCGACCGCCATCGCCGGCACGGCGCTGGTCATCGGCGGGACGCTGGCACTGCTGGCCGGCGAGCACACCGCGGTGAGGCTCGGCGACATCGACGAGCGCGTCCCGGGCGGCCGCGTGAAGGGCGGCGCTTGGCGTCCCACCGTCAACTCGTGGCTGAGCCTGCTGCTGGCCGCGGCCGTGGCCGCGGCCATCATCGCGGCCGTGGCGGCGCGCTATGAGCCCTCGAACGAGCTGGCCCGGCGGCTGCGCCGGGAGCTGGCGTGGCGGCTTGCGCGCCTGATGATCCGAGAGGAGCACATGCCCTATGCGGCCGGGCCAACGCTCACTCTGGGCGGGCCCGCTCCCACGCCGCAGGACCGGCTGATGCTGGTGGTCAAGTGCGAGACTCCGGTGAAGGTGCGCACGGCGGTCTACGATATCTACGGCGGCGATCGCTGGCGCCGGAGCGAGCGGCAGTGGCGGCGCGTCAGGCCCGGCCGCGGTCTGTGGCGCCTGCCTCCGCCGGAGGATGTGGGCCTGTCGCCCGCGGTGACCGACGAGATCGAGGTCCAGATCACCACCAGCTACGGCTTCCTCGGGCTGCTGCCGGTGCCGTACTATGCGACGCAGGTCAACGTGGATGTTCCATCGCTGCGCGTGGACCGCGCCGGCATGGTCGCCTTCTCGGGCCACGTGCTGCCCGGCGACACCTACGCCGCCCGGGTGGCGTTGCCGGCCGCAATCACGGCCCGGCCGGGGTCCGCCCCGCCACCGCGGACGGACATGGACTACACGCTGCAGTTGCCGGATAGCTTGCCCCAAGGGGTGCGCAGGCTGGCCCGCAGGCTCGTGGCAGACGCGGAGGCCGACACGCCGACGACCATGGCAATCGCGATCGAGAACTACCTCCGGGATGAGGAGAACTTCACCTACGACCTCGAGGCGCCGTACGTGCCCCAGGGGCAGGACTACGTGGACCATTTCCTCCTCGTGAGCCGCCGCGGTTACTGCAACCACTTCGCCAGCTCCATGGCGGTGCTACTCAGAGTCCTGGGCGTCCCGGCTCGACTGGCGACCGGGTTCACCGCCGGGGAGTACAAGCCCGACCGCGATGTCTACGAGGTCCGCGATCAGGACGCGCACGCCTGGGTCGAGGCCTTCCTGCCCGACACCGGCTGGGTGGACTTCGACCCGACGCCCGACATCGAGCCGGAGGACGAGGCGCCGGCGGGAGGACTGCGGGATGGCCTGAGCGATCTGCGCGCCGCGCTGGGCTCGGCGACGGCGTGGGCGCGCTCGCACGCGCTCTTCGTCGGCGCCATGGCTGTCCTGCTCGCGGCGGTGGTCATCGCAGCCATAGCCGGCGCACGCTGGTACCGGCAGCGCGTACTTCCGCTACGCCCCGGCGCACCCGCGGGAGATCGCGTCATCCACGCCTACGGTCAGGCGCTGCGGCTGCTCATGCGCGAGGGGCTCAGCCGCGCGCCGAGCGCCGCGCCGTGGGAGTTCCAGCGCGTCACCGCCAGCCAGGCGCCGCCGCTGGCACAGGAGCTTGCGGTCCTCACGGAGAAGTACGTCGGCGCTCGCTTCGGCGCCGGGCAGCCGCCTGACGGGGATGCCGTGGCCGCCGAGGCGGCGCTCGTGCGATTGCGCGACGCGGTGTTGGAGCTTGGTGACGAGACCGACGAGGCCCCGGAGCGCCATGAGTAGTGCCTGCTCACGTAGGCCCGCCCGCCAACGACTCGACAGGCGAGGGCGCCTGTCGTACGAAGCTGTTGGTCGGAAGGGTAGCGGAGACCGATGTCGTAGTGCAGGCGCCCCCGCCTGCACACGCCGTTCATTGCCGACCGCAACACGCCGATTGCCTCCAGTTGACACCAGGCCAGGCGCGTGGCGGCTTGTCGCCACGGGCGTCCTGCTTGCGATCGCGCTGGCGCCCGCCGCGGCGCCGGACGGCGTGTCACGTATCGTGGAGTACCGCTCGCCGCTCGACGACTCACTGCAGGCCTACGGCGTCTATGTCCCCGCGACGTCCCCGCCATCGACGGCCGGCTATCCGGCGGTGCTGCACGGTCATGGCTACGGCTGGAGCGTCAGCAGCAGCTTCTCGAGCTTCACGCGCCGGTGGGCGGACGAGCACGGCTGGGTGATGATCCACCTCAACGCCCGCGGCCCCAACTTCTACGAGGGCGTGGGCGACATCGAGACCCTGAACGTGGTGGCCGACGCCGCCGCGCGCTTCGGGCTCGACCGCGACCGCATCTACATGACCGGCGGCTCGATGGGCGGGTCGGGCGCGCTGCGCCACGGCCTGCGCCACCCGGACGTGTTCGCGGCGGTCATGGGCGTGGATGGCTGGACCGACTTCCGCGAGTGGCACTACCACTGGTACGCCCGCACCGACTGCCGCGACCTCATCGAGGAGTTCCGGCGGCCGCTGCTCGAGGCGGCCTCGCCGCTCTACTGGGCCGAGCGCGGCAGGTGGGGCGCCATCGGCCACATCGTGGACGGCAGCGACACCGTGGTGCTGCCCGAGAACGGTCTGCGCCTGCGCAACCGGCTCGTCGAGCTGGCCACGCGCGAGCCGGAGGCCTACGACTACCGGCTCATCTTCAACCCGCTGCTCGGCCACGGCGGCGGCACCGACTACCGCGCCATCTACGGCTTCTTCCTCGGCCGAAGGCGCATCCTCGACCCGGACGGCTTCCGCGTGCAGACGACGGTGCTGGCCCACGGAGGGCTGTACTGGGGCCGCATCGACGGCTTCCTGACCGACGGAATGTCCGGCAGCCTCGAGGCCCACGCAGAGGGCGAGATAGTGGCCGCGGCTACGAGCAATCTCTCCGCATTCACGCTCTTCCTGGCGGCCGGTCCGGCGGTTGAGGCCGAGACGGTGCGCGTCTATGCCGACGGCTTTCCGTGCTACGAGGGCCCGCCTGAGGCGGTGACCCTCCGCGCCGACACCGACGCTGCTGGGCAGGTCGTCGGCTGGCGGGTCAAGCCCGAGCCGCCGGCTCCGAGCAAGCGCCCCGGCATGTCCGGCCCCATCGGCGACGCCTTCGTCCGCCCCTTCCTCGTCGCCTACGCGACGGGGGGCGATCCCGAGGTCGTGGCGAGGCATCGGCTCGAGGCCGAGCAGTTCGCCAAGAGCTGGAACGACTTCATGGTGCACGCCCAGGCGGTCGAGGCCGTGCCCGAGGACGAGATCCACGGCGCCGACGTCGCCTCGCACAGCATCGTGCTCTTCGGCAGCCTCGACTCGAGCTCGCTGCTGCGCCGTGCCGACGCCGCGCACCCGCTGCCCGTGCGCATCGGCGAAGGCGGCGTCATCGTCCGCGATCCGCTGCACGGCGAGCGGCGCTACCTGGGCGAGAAGTTCGGCGGCATGGTGTGCTATCCCAACCCGCTAACGGGCTTCTCGACCTACCTGGTCGTCGTCAACCGCCGCGTGTTCATGAAGCCCGAGGGCGGCTCGCCGCAGCTCCTCGGCTACGACCTTGAGAAGCTGCCGTGGGCCTATCCTGACTACGTGGTCTTCAACACCGATCAGTCCGAGCTGCCCTTCGTGCTCAACGTCAACAACAAGCCGCCGGTGACCTGCTGCGAGGCCGCCTACTTCGTCGAGGCCGGCTTCTTCGACGAGCACTGGCGGATCGACCGCGGCCTTGAGTTGCGCCGTGTTCGGCGCCAGAAGCCCAAGCCGCACCGCCTCGTCCACATCGCCGAGCTCAGACTGGACGACGAGGACGACGCCCCGACCGCGCGGGTGCGCATCTGCGACTCCGCCGCGAAGCCGGTACACACGGCGCGCGTGACCGGGCGCTGGTGGGGCGATGGCGAGGCCGTGGCATCGGCCTCAACCGACGAGGACGGCCGTGCCGCCTTCCCGGCGCCACCGGGCCTGAGTCTCGACCGCTGCAGCTTCGAGGTGGTCAACGTGATGGCCACCGGCTGCACGTACGACCCGACGGCCGACGTCGCCCGCTGCCTGGCTCCAGGCGAACTGTCGCCGCGCGGGCTCGACCTGATGCTGCTCACCGACCGACCGACCGTTGCGCCCGAGGATGCGGTCGAGTTGCGCCTGGCGGTGTACAACAGCACGCCCTGGCCCAGCGAGGTCGAGGTGCGGCCGGCGGCGCCGTCGGGCCGGGTGCTGCCCGGCCGGCAGGCGCTGCGCCTGCCCGGGGCGGGCCGGGGCGAGGTCCGCTTCGCCTGGCGGCCGGAGATCCGCGAGCCGGGACCCGCGACGTTGCGCGTGGAGGCCATCGCTCACGGCGGCGCGCCGGCGTCGGCGGCGCTGCCGGTGACCGTCCAGGTGCTGCCGTCGCGCGGCCTGCCGGTCACGATCACCGAGGCCAAGGGGACCGACATCGAGTGGGGGCAGCCCTGGAAGGTGAGGGCGACGCTGCGCAGCCACGGCTGCGAGCCGGTTCTGGCCACCGTGCATTGTGCCATCCTGGAGGCCCGGCGCTTCCCGGCGGCGAAGAGAGTGCTGATCCCGGCCGGGGCGACGGTGACCACCGAGTGGACGGGCGAGGACCGGCTGGACAAGGGCGAGTACACGGTGCGGGTGAGCGTCGAGCAGGGCTTCGGCATCACCGCCACCGGGGAGTTCGCCGTTCGCTGATGGGAGCGGGCAGATGATCCGCGCAACAGTGCCACCGACCGTGATGCTCACGCTCGTTGCCGCCGTGGCATGGGCGGCCCCCGTGCTCCGGCACGAGGGCACCGACACCGTAACGCAAGTCGTGCTCTACACCGGCGCCCCCAATGCGCTGGTACGGCAGTCGTCGATGGTGCGGCTGCACGAGGGCGCCAACTCGCTGACCTTCGAGTGGGCCACCGACAAGATCGACGCCGTCGGCGTGCGTCTGCACGCGCCGGCGGGTGTGGCGGTCGGGGAGATGATCAGGCCCGCCGGAGCCGACAAGGCGCTTCAGTGGACGCTGACCTCGCAGGCCGACGGCATCGTGCCCGTCACCATGGTGTACGGGCTCGCCGGCGTCAAGTGGGCGCCCCGCTATCGGCTGACCTGGACGCCGGGAGCGGACGAGGCCGTGCTGCGCGGCTACGTGACGGTGACCAACGAGAGCGGCGTTGAGCTCGCCGGCGTGCGCGCTCAGCTTGTTCTCGGGCGCCCGGGGGTCGCTGTGCCCGAGCAGGGCGGCCAGCCGACCTTCCCCATCACGGGCCTCGACGCGCTGTCGCCGGGGGCGTCCGTGAGGGCGAGCCTCCTGGCGCCCATGACGCTCGGCGCGCGCCTCATCCACCGCATCGACTCGGAGCGCGCGCCCGAGCAGGTGCGCCGGTGGCTGGGCATCCAGCCTCCGACAGCGGGCGGGCTCGGACGCGAGGTTCTGCCGCCCGGCCCGATGACGGTCATCGTGGACGACGGCGGCGAGTTCGAGGAGATGATCGCGGCGGAGCTGCGCTATGAGCCGGGCGAGGAGTTCGAGGTTGACCTCGGCGTGGCCCGCGATATCCTGGTCGAGCGTCGGTTGCTCGAGCGCTCCACGCTCCGCCTCGAGTTCGACCGCCTGGGGCGGGTCAGCGGCTTCGACACCATCGAGCGCTACGAGTTGCAGGTGCGCAACCTGAGCGCGGCCGACGCCGACCTCGAGGTCGTCGAGACCGTCCTCGCCCCCTGGGACTTCGAGACGGACGCGCTGCACGTGAACGAGGCGGGGCGCGTGGTCATGCACCTGCGCGTCCCGACAGGCGGCGACGGGCTGCTGCAGTTCACACTCACCAAGCACTCGGGCACGCGCATCCCGTAGCGGCAACCCGTATGCCGACACATGACGGCGGCGGAGCCATCACCGGCTCCGCCGCCGTTCTGCGCCTCGGGTGTGGCTACGACATGTCGATCTCGACGTTGTCGGCGACGCCGCCGAGGATCGTGTAGTCGGTGCGCGCGTCCTGCAGGATCGAGCCCGGGACGAACTTGCTGACCGGGCCATGGGCGACGAGGCGCGCGATGAAGCGCTGCCAGCTCATCGGCGTGGCGGGCCCGCACATGCCGTCGAGCCAGAAGCTGCGGTGCCTGGCGCCCATGATGTCGGCGGGCGCGATGGTCGCGGCCTTGGGCGGCACCCACGACCAGTCGCCGCCGAAGCTGTGCAGGGCGTTCTGCATGATGGTCATCGGCGTCAGCTCGACGATGCGCGCAGTCGCGGCCTTGTACTCGTCCATGCTGTCGAACTCGTGGCCGAGGCTCGACTCCCAGAAGGCGATGTGGCCGCACCAGCCGATGCCGCCGTAGCAGCAGTCGGCGCCGCCCGTGTCGGCGATCATCTGCGAGTAGTCGCCGATGTTGTCGCTGTCCGGGAAGTGGATGTTCTCGTCGGGCGGCCGCAGGGCCTCGTCGATGCGGCCGAACAGGCCCGCCCACATCGCGGTCGCGAAGGAGCCCTCCCACTCGGCGGGCGCGGTGATGCCGTCCTCGTCGGCGTACTCGTCCATGTTGAAGGTCACGAGGTGGCTGCAGTCGATGCCGAGCCGGTTGATGATCTCGGCGGCCACGGCGTACTGCGGGACCGGCCCGACCGGCAGGATCAGCACACACTCGCGGTTCTCGTCCCGAGCCTGCACGATTCTGGTCACGATGTCGGTCGCGAACGAGCCGTAGAACTCCGCCGTGTCCTCGACCACCCGAATCTGGAAGTCCGGGCTCGGGTGGTTCGTGATCTCCTCCCTGGTGATCGCGCGCACGCGCGCGCACTCCTCCGCGTCCTGGAAGTCGATGAACTTCGAGAGCGCCGGCATGAAGGCCATCGGAATACCCTCCTTGTTCCTGGCCCCAGCATCCTATGCGCGCGGCGCGCGCCTGGGTCCTGTTCCCTCGTGCCACAGGCGATTCGCTCCGCGCCGGCGAATATCCTCCATTGACCGACGGTTGCCCCCGTTGGAGGCGTGAAGCGGTGTTCATAGCGTACCGACCGCAGGACGACGGGCTCGTCGAGCGACTCGACCCCGGCCACTGGCACCCGGCCTATGATGCCATCCTGGCCGAGTGCGCGCTCCCCATGACGCCTCTGGGCGAGTTCATCGAGCACATCACCTACGGCGCCATCGTTACCGGCCGCAGGCCACCGCACGACCCGGGCGGTCTGCCCCTCGTTGGCCAGGGCGCGCTGCGGCCCAGCGGCGTCGATCTCGACGGCGTCACCCGCGTTCCCGCGGACACGCCGTGGGCGCTTGAACGCGCGCGCGTCCGACCGGGCGACCTGCTCATCGCGCGCTCCGGCGCCGGTTCACTGGAGAAGAACCGCCTCGCCGTCTGCCACGAGGACGCCCCAGCGGTCGTGGACTGCTTCGTGGACCTCGTGCGCCTGCGCGGCATTGCTCCCGACTTCGTGGCGGCGTTCCTGCGCACGCGCTTCGGCTGGGCGCAGATCCATCGGATGCTCAATGGCGTCGGCCCCGCGAACCTGAGCTTCGACGAGATCCGCTCGCTGCGCGTGCCACAGCTCCCGGACGACCTGCAGCAGCAGGTCGTCCGGCGCCACGCCGACGAGGTGCTGCCGCCGCACCGGGCGCGGCGCTTCGATGACGCCAAGGGCGCGGTGCGGCGCATCGTCGCCGACCTCGAAGCGCGCCTCACCGCCGGATAGCCCTTCCGCTGCGTGCAGGTGACGGGCGCGTCGCTGCGAACTACCCCGGAGCGCATCGGTCAGCAGACCGGGCCGCGTCCGCTCATGGCGGACGCGCCCTGACAGATCGAGAGGGAGGACACGAGGATGTCGGTCAGGATCGGTTTCGTCGGCTGCGGGGGTATCGCCAACGCGCACATGAAGAACCTGGTGAAGATCGAGGGCGCCGAGATGGTGGCCTTCAGCGACATCGTCGAGGAGAAGGCACAGGCGGCCGCCGACGAGTACGGCGGGCAGGCCTTCGGCGACTGCCGGGAGATGTACGACAGTGTAGAGCTGGACGCCGCCTACATCTGCCTGCCGCCCTTCGCGCACAGCGACCAGGAGATCCTCGCCGCGCAGGCCGGGCTGGCAGTGTTCGTCGAGAAGCCGCTGGCCATCAACATGGAGAAGGCACGCGAGATCGAGGCCGCCATCGACGAGGCGGGCGTGATGAGCTGCGCGGCCTACCACTGGCGCTACCACGACACCGCGAAGTGGGCGCGCGAGGCGCTGGCCGGCGGTCCCATCGCCATGGTGCTGGGCTGGTGGATGGGCGGCCTGCCGGGCGTGGCGTGGTGGCGGGTGCAGGACGAGTCGGGCGGCCAGATCCTCGAGCAGACCACACACATCATCGACATGGCGCGCTACCTCGCGGGCGATGTCGAGCGCGTATCGGCCGAGATGGCTCTGCGCGTGATGACCGACGTCGAGAACATCTCGGTCCCGGACGTGGGCACGGTCAACCTGCGCTTCGAGAGCGGCGCGGTCGGCAACATCACGAACTCTTGCGTGCCGCCGGGCTGGAAGAACGGGCTGGTCGTCATCGGCGACAAGAAGACCGTGATCTTCGACCAGTTCAGCTTCGAGCTGCGCACGGCGGCAGGCAGCGAGACCAAGACCTTCCAGCCCATCGCCGCGCACTTCCGCGAGAGCGAGGTCTTCGTCAATGCGGTGGCGACCGGCGACGCGTCGGGCATCCTATCCGACTACTCGGACGGCGTGAAGTCGCTGGCGATCAGCATCGCCGCGAACATGTCCGCCGAGTCCGGCGAGCCGGTGCTGCTGGCGGACGTCTAACGACCGGGAAACGGGAACCGGCAACCGGGGCACGGCGACGGCACCCTCGCCCGTCGGTCGTTCGCAGCATCGCTGACCGGCAGCCAGACGAGGGCGCCCGTGCCACGGAACGCCAGTGCCGTCGTTCGCGAGGACGCGCAATGCCCACCGAGCCGGAACTCCGCGAGGCTATCTGCGAGGTCGGCCGCCGCCTGTGGATGCGCTCACAGGTGGCGGCCAACGACGGCAACATCTCCGCGCGGATGGCCGATGGCACCATTCTGTGCACCCCCTCCGGCGTCTCCAAGGGCTTCATGGAGCCGGGGCAGCTCGTGAGGCTCACCCCCGACGGCCGCGTCATCGGTGACGGGCGGCCGTCGTCGGAGGCGATGCTGCACCTGGTCTGCTACTGCGCGCGCCGCGACGTGCACGGCGTTGTCCACGCCCACCCGCCGTACGCCACGGCATTCGCGGCGCTGGGTTGTGCGCTGCCCACGCGCTATCTCACCGAGATCGCCGTCTCGCTGTGGGAGGTCCCCTGCACCGAGTTCGCCCGGCCGGGAACTACCGAGGTGGCCGAGGTCGCGCTCCCCATGCTGGCGACCGCCGACGCCTTCCTGCTGCGCAACCACGGCCCGGTCACGGTCGGGCGCGATGTCTGGGAGGCCCACCATCGCATGGAGTGGGTCGAGCAGGGCGCGCAGGTGGCGGCCATCATCGCGCAGATCGGCGGCGCCGAGCCTTTCAGCGCGGAGCAGCTCGATGAACTGCGCAGCATCCGCGCCGATCTCGGCCTCGGCGTTGACCCGGGCGACCACAATCCGTCAGGCTGCATCGAGCGCATCGCCGAGGGCTGGGGCAGGCGCGCCGGCCGTGCCTCAACGGCCCCGACCCAGGAGTGATGACTGTGCCCACGACGCTGACCTTCATCGGAACCGGAAGCTGCACGCCCGAGGCGGATAACGACACCGCGTGCTTCCTGCTCAACAGCCACGTGCTGATCGACTGCGGCTGGTGCGCCGCGCTGTCGATGCTGCGCCGGCCGGACGAGCCCGACGCCACCGGCCTGTCCGATGTGCTGATCACGCACTGCCATCACGATCACTACATGGGCCTGGCGAGCGTACTGTTCTACCGCCGCATGCAGAGGGCTCGTCTCGACGAGGACGCAGAGCTGCGCATCTACGGCCCGGCCGAGGACATCGAGCGCGTCGTCGAACTGGCGCGCGCGTACCTGCAGGTGGACCGCTTCAGCGCGGTGCAGACCACGCCCGAGGTCATCCCGGTCGCGCCCGGGGAGAGCTTCCGCCTCGACGGGCTCGACGTGCGGACGGCGCCCACGCAGCACCCGGTGCAGGGCCTGGCGTACCGCTTCCTGGACATGGACACCGGGGCATCGATCGGCATCACCGGCGACACCGGCTACCTGCCTGAGCTGGCCGAGTTCCTCAGCGGCGTCGATACGGTGGTGACGGAGGCGTCCGCGGGCCTCGCCGACCCGGCGCCGGGCAGCACCTCCGGCCACTCCAGTGCGAGGCAGGCGGCCCGGTTGGCACGCGCCTCCGGCGCCACGGGGCTGGCGCTGGTGCACTACCCGGCAGACCAGCGCCAGGAGATCAAGGCCGCCGCCCGCGAGATCTTCCCGAACACCTATCTGCCGACCTACGGCGAGCGGCTCACGCTCGAGGACCGGTTCGAGAGCTACGATGAGGTCGAACGTAACTGGGGCTGGCCCGATGACCACCCGTGAGCGCTTCCTGGCCGTCGCCAACTTCGAGCAGCCGGACTACGTGCCCTACTGGTACGCGCCCGGCATCGGCATCGCGCACAAGGAGACGGTCATCCGCTGGCAGGCCGAGGAGGGCTACCCCAGTGACTACGAGTCGCTCGTCGAGTTCTGGGGGGCGGAGGCCTACCACACCATCGGCCTGCACACCGGCTTCGTGCCGGACTTCGAGGTCGAGCGCATCGACCTCGGCGACGGCTATGTGCTGATCCGCCAGTACAAGGCCGAGACGCGCGAGCTGGCCGTGAACGCTAACACCTACGCCATGCCCCAGTTCCAGACCTACATGTTCGAGGACCGGCGCGACTGGGAGCTGGAGATGCGGCCGCGGCTGGATCCGGCCCATCCCGGCCGCGGCAGGCCCGTCGTCCCTGAGCGCCAGCCCGACCAGCCCGTGCTGGTGAGCTGCCCCAGCTACTGGGGGCGCTGGCGGAGCTGGTTCGGCCTGGATCGCGTCTGCTACTTCATGCAGGACGATCCCGCGCTCATCCACGAGATGAACCGCGCCGTGACCGACCTGTTCCTCGACCAGGCCGCGTGGGTCGCCCGGCGCGTGCAGATCGACGCCATCGGCGGATGGGAGGACATGTGCTATCGCTCGGGCATGCTGATCTCGCC
>JALGUI010000412.1 GCA_029820915.1 Candidatus Zipacnadia bacterium
ACGAGACCACGCCTGCGCGCTCGAGCAAGGTGGCCCCCGGCGGCGGCGAGCAGATCGCCGAGGCCTGCATCGAGCTGGTGAACTCGATGGAGCTGCCGGAGGACTCGCCGCTGTAAGCCAGAACGCGCCAGACCATCCGCCCTTGACTCTGGATAGCGTGATAATGTATAATCATCACTGACCATCACAGATAGTGAGTGCCATGGCAATGCCGAAGGAACTCCTGACGGCGCGGGAAGCGGCTGAACTGCTGGGATACACGCGCAACTACGTGTACCAACTGGCTCGCCAGCAGAGGATTCCCGCCACCAAGGCTCCAGGCAAGCGCGGACGGTGGTTCCTGCGGCGCGACCGGATACTTCAGTGGGTGGATGAGGGTTGTCCCTCACTCGCGGAGCAGCCTTCACTGTTCGAGGACGGTGAGCGCGATACCTGAACACGCTATGACTCCCGTCGACTGGGCCCTTGACTACGACGCGACCGTGGTGGGTCGGTCATGTCTGATCCACGCGGACTGCTTCGAGTGGATGAGTCGAATACCGGCGTGTTCAATCCACGCCATCGTGACAGATCCTCCTTATGGGGTGAAGGAATACGACTTCGATCAACTGGAGAAGATGAGGAATGGCAATGGTGGGATCTGGCGTATCCCCCCCTCGTTCGATGGGAATGAACGGTCTCCTCTTCCGCGCTTCACTGCACTGAACGGGGCGGATCGCAAGCGGCTGTCGCGCTTTTTCGCGGAGTGGGCGAGACTTGCGGATCGAGTCCTGCGTCCTGGTGGCCACGTCCTCATCGCGTGTGCCTCGGTGCTGGCGCAGCTAGTCTACTCGGCTTTGGCGGAAGGTGGCCTGGAGTTCAGAGGGCAGGTCATACGACTTGTCCGCACACTCAGGGGTGGCGACCGACCAAAGGGCGCCGAGGACGAGTTCGACAATGTATGCTCAATGGCTCGGGGATGCTTCGAACCTTGGGGAGTGTTCCGGAAGCCCCTCGGCCACCTCAGAGTGAGCGATTGCCTGCAGAAGTACCAGACCGGCGGCCTGCGGCGAATGCCAGACGGGAATCCCTTCTGCGACGTGATAGCAAGCGAGAGAACTCCGCAGGAGGAACGCGAGATAGCGGACCATCCCAGTGTCAAGCCCCAGTCACTGATGAGGCAGCTCGTCTATGCTGCACTGCCGCTCGGCGAAGGGATCATCCTAGACCCATTCATGGGCTCTGGTTCTACGATTGCGGCCGCTGAAGCTATGGGCCTGGCTTCGTTAGGCGTGGAGCGACATCTCGACTACTATAGCCTCAGCAGGGAGGTCGTTCCGAAGCTGGCGCGTCTAACAAGAGACCAACCCGGGGTCTCGGTTCAGGCCTCGCTTCCCATGTGGGAGGAGGGTGCCCGATAGATCCAGTTCTCCATCATCTTCTCCCGTCCAGAGGCCAGAACACCTGCCGTTATCGTCCGGCGACTGGTCGTGGAGCGTCCTGAGAATGACCAATCGTCTTCGGTCAGTTGAGCCCCAACCACCCACTTGAACCGGAATGGCCTGCACTCGCCGCTCTCGTAGACATCGCGTTCGGTGTTGCTGTCGAAGACGAACACCATGAGCCAAGTGTCCTCCGGATTGTGTCCCTGCCAGCCACTCTCATGGCGCGAAGCCTTCACCTCTATCCCTTCGTGGGCGTACTGGATCGAGTCACCGGGGAACATCCCTGTCGGGATGAGATCTGGATGCCCATTGTGATAGCGATTGCGGGCCAGACCAGGACAGTGCCTGGCCATGCGGCCCTTGGAGAACTCCCCAACCATGCTACTGAAGTTCGCGGTCATCATAATGGTCTCCATGCGCTCAATGCCTCTCGCGTTGAGTTCCCGGTTGATATAGCCGAGGAACTCCACGAAATCCTCCATGGCGCGGCGGATGTGATCAACGGTGCAACCATAGGGCAAGCGCGCTTGCGGGTTGAAGCGCCCCGCGTGGACCGGCAAAGGTGTGCAGGCGGCACGTTCGCGCTCTTCAGACAACGTTGAGTCCCCCATGTCCGCGATCTCAGTCGCTCCGCCCCAGTTCCTCACGACCCGCCCATCCCCCTGCTGACAACCCGTGCGGCCTGCTACGTTCGGCGCATCAAGGCGTGCCGCCCTCGTCCTCCGGCAGCCTCACCTGCACCTGCCCCGCGGCGGTCATGTCCCAGGTGTGCGCGCCGGTCAGCGACATGCTCGCGGTCATCGGCCACACCACCTGGTCCCCGACCCCGTAGTCATACACCTCGAACCACGTGCCCTCGGGGAAGTCCGCGGCCAGCGTGTCGGCGGTCGCCTCGGGGTGGGCGCCGGCGTCGATCAGCGCGTACCCGCCGCTGCGCACCTCGTAGATGCGGTACTCGGCGGAGCCGTCGGCGCTGACCAGGCGCGCGCCCTCGTAGTAGCCGAAGTGGTGCAGAGTGAAGGCCGTGTTGGTGAGCACCCGGTGGTCCTCGGCGCCGGTGACGCGGCCCGTGCCGATGCGCGAGTCCAGGGCGAGCCGCTTCGCCCCAATCACCTCGCAGGCGACGCGCCGCACATCGTTCGTGATGAAGATGGTCCGGCCCACCAGCGCCTCCGGTGCCTCGGGCGCGGGGGTCACGGTGATCGTCTCGGTCTCGCGATCGACCGCCGTGATGTCACCCCGGTACTCGGCCTCGGCGAGCGTGATACCCAGCCCATTCCTCTCGAGCACCGTGCCCCCAACCAGCGAGATCGCCACCGGGCGGCCATCGCGCTCGCGGTAGAGGCCAAAGCGCCCGGCGAAGCGGAAGCCGCCCTCGACCTCGCGCTCGACCGATGGATCGGCGGACCAGAAGACCGTGTCCACGCGTCCGTCCGCAAGCTCGATGCGGCAGGCGCCGGCGGCGAAGCCCGCCTCGTCCTCTCCCGACAGCTCCAGCGGCACCGCGCTGCGAATGATCGGCTCGTCCCTGTAGGGCTCGAGGACCTGAAGCACCTGCGTGCGCAGCGGCGCCTCTCCGGAGTTGTGGAGCATGATCCACTTCATCTCGTAGGGCGAGCCCCCCGAGGCGGCCCTGCCGTCGGTGATGTTCACCTCGATCGGCGCGCGCTCGTCTCCCCCGTCGCGGGCGTCCAGGATGTGCTGACGCAGGTGCAGCCCGTCACCCGTGGCCAGCGCCCAGTCGCCCCACCAGGGGCCGTCCGCGCGGCCCCTCTGCACGTTGTAGAGGTGCGGGAAGGTGAAGTTGATTCCGCGCCAGCCGTAGGTGGCGTGCAGCGAGCAGCCGTGCTCCTGCATCCAGTCCTCGTCACCGTAGGGCACGTCCGGCCCCGCCAGGGTCCCGCCCTGCTGCGCGGCCAACTCGATGCCCTCGGTCGCGTAGTCGCCCTCCTGGCAGTGGAAAGACCACCAGTGCTCGTCCCCGCCTGAGATGCGGTAGAAGTCGAGGCCGTAGAACTGCGTGGGCGAGACGTCCACCACCGCCAGCATCCGCCGCTGCCAGTAGTCCGGCATGGGCTCGGCGCGGGAGCCGTCGTCGCCGAACTCGAAGTGCGCATGGGAGCGGGCCTCGGTGACGTGCGCCGGCCCAACGTCGGCGAGCAGCTCCGCCCGCGCGATCTGGCTCTGATACGGGCCGAACTGGCGGGCGAGGTTGTGGCTCGACCACAGCGGCTCCCACTGCCCCCAGTTGCGCGGGTAGCCCATGTGCGCGAGGAAGGTGCCCCCGAAGGCGTCGAGCCCCAGGTCCATCAGGTCGTCCTGCGTGTGCGAACGCGCGCGGCCGTAGCGCAGCCACAGGGCGCGCTTGTCTGCGTCGCGGCCGCCGCGCAGGATGGCGATGCCGTAGCCGTCGTGCAGCGCGCTACCGTCGTTCCAGTCATCCGGCCACTTCGCCGCCTCGGCCTCGATCTGCTCGCGCGTGAAGCCGAACTCGCTCGACGGCGACCACGAGGGATGCCGGGCAAGGGCCCAGGCGAACTTCGGGTCCTCGAACATGCGGTACGCGTGCTCGAACGCCGCCAGGCCGGCGGAGTGAAAGGTGATCCGCGGACGCTGACCGTACTGCGGGTAGCTGCCGGTATCACCGATCTGCGGGAACGAGCGGTCGATGGTGACCGTGTCCATGCAGAAGTCGAAGACGTTGCGGTAGCGGCGCGTTTCGGTCAGGGCCGGATAGCGGTCCCTCGGGTAGACCTCGGGCCGCAGCTCGCGCAGATGCTCGATGGACTCGATGATGGGCCCCAGCGCGGTCACGTGCATGCCGTTGTAGCCGCCCGTGGACTCGTAGGGCGCGCCATCGCGGAAGAAGGTGTTCGGGACGAAGATGCGCATCTTCCCCGCGCCGTCATATAGCCAGTCCATGAACTCGTCGCCGCGCTCGTAGTTGAGCGCCTCGGCCATCCGCGCGAGTCCGCGCTGCTGGTAGGGCTCGTTGGAGTTGCAGGCCCCGTCCATGCTCCCCTGCATCCACACGGCCATCAGGTTCTCCTCGATGAAGCGGCGCACGTCCTCGTGGTTCTGCACGTCGAAGCCCTTGCTCTGCAGGAAGCCGATGATCTCCGGGTCCTGGTCGATGTCCGGCCAGATCCTGTCGTAGGCCTCCGCGTACGACCACTGGTAGCCAGGCTGGGCGATGGCATAGACCGTGAAGCCGGTCGCGCCCAGGATCGGCCCTTCGCTGAAGGGCGCGGGCCCGAGCCGATCGACCTGGGTGCGTCGGTTGCGGTGCCGGTGCTGGGTCATGGTGCCCAGGTAGGCGTACTCGACCGCCACACGGCAGAAGGCCACCAGCGACTTGTGCAGGTACTTCACCTCCCCCGTAGCCAGCCAGGCCCGGGCGCAGTCGGGGGCGACCTGCAGCATCACATGACAATAGGCCTGGCAGATCTCGGCGATGAAGCCGTAGCGCTTGCCGTCGTGGAGGCACGCCCCGCCGAAGCCATCGTCGGGGAACTCGCCGGAGGTCATGTCGCCGTTCGCGAAGTCGTTGGACGGGTACAGCTCGTTGCCGACGGGGCACTGGATCTTCCAGGAGTAGGGGAAGCCGGTGTCCTTGATCCACGGGTAGTAGGCGCGCGTGAGGTAGATCTCGGTGCCGTGAACCGGGCAGCCGTGGCTGACGTTGACCCAGTGCCAGCGCGGAATGGTGCTGTCGGGTTGCATGGCCCAGATGTCCTCGTCGGACATCGCCGCCCAGGTCTCTGCGCGGCCCGGCCCGCCGCCCCGCGCGGCCTCGATCTGCTCGTCTGAGTAGACCGTACGGCCCTGCTTCAACTCCGGGAGAGGCTCACCCAGCGGCCAGCGGCGGGGAAGCTGGGTGCCTTCGAGCTCGCGGAACTCCCGCAGGTCCTCGAAGGACCAGATGACGATCGGGACGGCCAGCTCTCCCGCGGGATGGGCGAAGACGATCTCGGCGCGCTCCGCCGGCGCCAGCGACCTGAAGTAGTAGCGGCGCTGGTCCTGATCGGTCGGCAGGGGCGTGCGGTCGAACATCGTGACGCTCTCCGGTAGCGCCACGTCGATCTCGGGGGCGTCGGGAGGCGCCTGGAGCACGATCATGAACATGCGGTCCACGCCGACGATGTCGGGGGCGTAGACCACCCGATCATCGTCCTGCGCGAAGCAGCGCTCGCCGACCAGCAGGACAAAAAACGAGATGACCAACAGCAGGACGGCTTCTCGCGGCATGTCCGTCACCTCCGCCTTCGGTTCGCCGGGCACGACGTGAGGCCCACTCGTGAGGGACGCTTCCCCGGCAGGCGCCCGGTTCCTGCCACGGCGCGCAACTGAACGCAGGAGTCCGCACGCGTGGGGGGAATCGCGCCGACCGCCTCACGGGGAAGGTGTGTTCCCGGCGGCGGCGAAGGCACCGCGCGGCAGGCGAATGAGCCGCCCGCGGAGGCGCGGCATTACGCACGGGAGGATGACCGATGGGGAACATG
>JALGUI010000413.1 GCA_029820915.1 Candidatus Zipacnadia bacterium
CGCCGCCCACCTCGTCCACCTCGAAGGAGCCGCGGCACTGGCAGACCTCGGCCAGGCGCTCGAAGCGCGGATCGACGCTCGTCCAGTCCTGCGGCCCCCAGGCGTAGTAGCGGCTGGTCTCGGAGTGGCAGTTGGGGTGATGGGCGATGGCCATGGCGGGGACGTCGAGCCCGGCCAGCCACTCGAACATGTCCTCGATCTGCCCGCCCGGCATGGGCGGCACGCCCTCGGAGGCGCGGAAGTACACGTTCTTGTGGCCACGCCGCCAGCCGCGCTCGAGGGCGGGGATGGTGGCGAAGCGCCCCGGCTCATTGAAGGCATCGTCGAGCTGCAGGTCGTCCTCCCAGTCCTCCTCGTCACCGCGGTTGGTGACCACCGAGAAGTCCAGGCCCTGGACATCGCGGGCCCAGCGGTACGCGTACTCGGTGTCGCCGAGCATCATGCGCCCGAGGCGGCCGCTCATGACGTGCAGGTCGCCGAAGTACACGCGGTCCGGCGCGCCGAAGCCGGGCGCGGCGACGTTGCTGGTGCCGATCAGCTCGTGCTCGGGCGAGTAGACGGTGATGCGCGCGGTCTCGGCGGCGATGCGGCAGTCCTCCACGGACGCGAAGCCGTCCGGCTTCTCTCCCTGGCAGATGTCGTAGACGCCCGTCGCCTCGTTGATCGCGATGGTCGTCGGCAGGTCGGCGTCGGGGTCGGTGCACTCGGCCCTGAGCGTGCCCTCATACTCGGCGAGGTTGCCGAACTGATCGCGGACCGACACGACCAGCTCGAAGGCATCATTGTCGGCGCCGCCCGGTGGCTTGGCGACGACGTGCAGGCGGGCGGGGTGGTCGGCGACGATGTCCACGGCGGGCGCGTCGGGCAGCTCGACGAAGGCGTCCGGGCGGTCGAACTCGCGCGGGCGCACGCCGTTGCCGAGCACGTCCACGTGGACCTCGAAGGGGTAGCCGCGCCAGGCGTGGTCGGCGACGCGCGCCAGGCGGTAGTAGCCGCGCGAGTACCCGCCGTGCTCGCCCAGGGTGATGGTGATGGTGTCGCCCTCGAGCAGCGGCTCGCCCCAGATGTTCACGCGGATCCAGGGCGGGTTCGAGTGATGGTGGCTGTACGGGCGGTCGTTGCAGCTCTCCACGTCCACCGCAACGTGCCGGCGGGAGCACTCGGCGGTAATCTTGCCCAGCTCCCAGTAGGTATGGCCGCGGTGCGGGGGGAAGATACGCAGGCCGCCGCCGACCTCGATGCCCGACGGGCCCGCGGTGTAGATGAGCCGCAGCGTGTGACGGCTGCCGGCTACGAACGGCCCCGCGGGATCGAGCCGCACAGTGCCGACGCTCTCTTCGGTAGGCGGAGTGTCCGGCATCGCAATGCCTCCTCGGTCCGTTCGCCGCGCGGCGAGGGGGAACAAGCTGTCGCGGCGAACCGTTTGCGTACAGGGGCGGGGAAGGGACCGGTGTCCCCCTCGGACTGCAAATCCGTGGCGGGGCCGATGCTTTGGCCCCGGGTGCGTTCAACCCGCACCCCCGCCTCCATCAGGTGGTGCGTTCCCCGCGCGGGCGCTGCGTTCCTTCGGCGCGGCGGGGGAGATGGGGGAGATGCGGCAGCGGCGGACGTCGGGCGAGGGTGCCCATCGCACGGGGAACTCCCGCTCGGCACAGGGAAGGCGGACGGTGGAGCTGAAGCGGGTCATCGGCGCACTCGCGATCGTCGCGATCATCCTCATCGGCGGCTGCGGTCCGGGCCGGCACAACCGCGAAGACCTCGCCTGGAGCTACGACGAGGTCTTTGGCGCTTCGAGCTGGGCGAGCGACACCTTCGGCGCCTGGCGCCAGCAGATCGACCTCGACCGCGAGCCGCCCACCTACTCGGACCTCGGCGCCTACCCCATCGGCAACGGCCGCGTGTTCGCCATCAGCGGCCTGAGCGTGCCGCTGGGGACCGTCCAGGACATGCTCGGGCCGACGTACCAGAAGGTCTCCGGGCTCATGGGCGCCGTGATGCCCTCGGTGCTGGTGGACGGCGAGCCCCAGGCGGCGGCGCGGCAGTCCACCGCGTGGGTGGCGCCCGGCGGCGTGGTACACAGCCGCTGGGACGGCGAGCAGGTGCAGGTGGACATCCTGCAGACCGTGCCGCCGGAGCTGGACGCGGTGCTGAGCCTGATCGTCGTAAGCAACGCCACCGAGGAGCCGCTGCGGGACGTGGCTCTCGCGCTGCAGTCGTCGCTGCCGGTCGAGGGCGCCATCGACGGCGACCTGCTGCTCACCCGCGGCGAGACGCGGGTCCGCATGGGCTTCGCGGGCGCGCGGACGCGGACAGCCCGCCGCAGCGTCGTCCCGCCGCTGCCCGAGGCGCTCTCGGAGCGCGTGCTGCCGCTGGGCCGCGTCACGGCGCAGCTCGAGAATCTCGAGGCGGTCGCCTGCCCGCTCGGAAGCCTGGGGCCGGGCGAGTCGGTGGGCAAGCTTGCCTACATCACCTTCGCCAATGACGAGCGTGCGGAGCAGCAGATCCTGGCGGCCATTCAGGAGAAGGGCCGGGGGCTGTTCGACGAGAGCCACCGGTGGTGGAGCGAGTGGGACGACCGCACCGTGCAGGTCGAGGGCGCGAGCGAGGAGATCGACCAGTTCCTCGCCATCAGCAAGTACATCTGCCGGGTGCAGCAGGCCGAGGCGGGCGGGTACTCGCCCATGCACAAGTACTCGTACCGCTGGATCCGCGACAGCAACGGGCCGATCAGGCATCTGCTGGACGTGGGCGACCACGAGTCGGTGGCGCGCGACCTCGCGTACCACTTCGGCGGCTGCGCTCGTCAAGGGCGGATCGGCAACAACGTGCCGCTGAACCTGGATGTGAGCGACGCACCGGCGATCGACTGGAGCGCCGTCGAGTCGCCCAAGGCCGAGATCGCCAGCTTCGTGATCCTGCAGAACTACTGGTACTGGCGGCACACCGGCGAGGCCGAGCAGCTCGAGGAGCGCTGGGAGTACCTGCGCCGGGCTTTCGAGGGGCACGAGATCGACGAGGAGGGCCGGCTGCCCTTCCACGGCGACGAGACCTACCGGTTCCCCGGCTACCAGCTCCACGCCGCCGACGACGAGGCCTGCCCCGACTACGTGCACCTGCGCCTGCGGTCGGCCGACTCGGCCTTCGAGTACGTGGCGGCGGCCGAGGCGATGGCGGAGATGGCTCAGCACGTCGGGCGCGAGCCGGCCGAGGTC
>JALGUI010000414.1 GCA_029820915.1 Candidatus Zipacnadia bacterium
GGCGCCCCAGCTCCGCGATCGGGTCGCACGGGTAGAGGCGCTGGTCAGGCCACAGCTCGGGCGCGTTCCACGCGTCCTCGCAGATGCTGATGCCCAGCACCTCGCCGCGCCAGGAGACGGGTGCGATCTCCGGCGCCGGGTCGAAGTAGCGCCGCTCGTCGAATACATCGTAGGCGGGCAGCAGCGACTTGTGCCGCGCCGCGACCAGCTCGCCATCGGCGACCAGCAGCGCAGAGCTATGCAGGCCGGCGCCGACCCGCTTCCCCGTGCGGGTCGGTGCTCCGAACAGCACGCCCGTGCCCGCGAAGCCCCGCGAGGCGGCGACCAGCTCGGCAACGGCGCGCTCGACACGGTCGATGAACCAGCGCTTCTCGAGCAGGTCGCGCGGAGGGTAGCCGGCCAGGTAGAGCTCGGTGAACACCACCAGGTCGCTGCCCTGTGCGTGGCAGCGGCGGGTGACCTCGATGAGCCGCTCGAGGTTGCCGTCGATGTCGCCGACGAGCGGATTGAGCTGGGCGATGCTGATGCGCATGGCCTGTCTCCTCCGCGGAAGTGTCCGACTTCGCGTGTCTTCGGTGGCCCCGTCGCCCATCCCTGCCCTCTGCCGCCACGCCCACCGACGGGGAGGCCTGGGGCGCGGCGCGGGCGAAGCTAGCGGCCCGCGCGCTCAGCCCCACCCAGGGAGGTCGCGATGCCGGCACCGAACGTCCTGTGGATCTGCACCGACCAGCAGCGCTACGACACCATCCACGCCCTCGGCAACGAGCATATCCGCACACCGAACCTGGACCGGCTGGCCTCGGAGGGCACGGCGTTCACGCACGCCTTCAGTCAGAGCCCCGTCTGCACGCCCAGCCGCGCCGGTTTCCTGACCGGCATGTACCCCGCCACCGTCCGCGGGCGGCAGAACGGCCAGGCGGCGCCCCCCGAGGGCGAGCTGCTGATCACGCGCATGCTCGCCGACGCCGGCTACGACTGCGGCCTGGTCGGCAAGCTGCACCTGGCGGCCGCGCATGGGCAGGTCGAGCCGCGCACCGACGATGGCTATCGCGTGTTCCAGTGGAGCCACCATCCGCAGCCCGACTGGCCCGAGAACGCGTACATCCAGTGGCTCGAGCGCCAGGGACACACGTGGGACGAGCTGTATCAGTTCCCGCCCGGTGCCTACTCCGGACCGGGGATGCCGGCGAAGCACCATCAAACCACCTGGTGCGCGGAGATGGCGCTGGAGTTCATTGACGAGCAGCGCGGCGGGCCGTGGCTGATGAGCGTGAACCCGTTCGACCCGCACCTCGCCTTCGATCCGCCGCCGGAGTACCTGACGCGCTACGACCCCGACGCCCTGCCCGCGCCCGACTATGTGCCCGGCGAACTCGACAACAAGCCGCGCTTCCAGCAGACCGACCATCACGGGGCGCACGGTGGGCACGGCAAGTCGTGCGCGGACGCCAGCGATCGGCAACTGCGCGAGGTCAAGGCCGCCTACTACGCGATGATCGAGCACATCGACCACCACGTCGGGCGGCTCCTCGACCACCTCGACGCGACGGGCCTGCGCGAGAACACGGTGGTGATCTTCCACTCCGACCACGGCGAGCTGCTCGGCGACCACGGGATGCTGCAGAAGGGCCCGCATTTCTACGACTGCTCGGTGCGCGTGCCGCTGATCGTCTCGTGGCCAGGGCAGGTCGAACAGGGCCTGACCAGCGACGCACTCGTGCAGCTCATCGACCTGGCGCCCACCGTGCTCGACCTGTGCGGGCGGCCTGTCCCGGAGCGCATGCAGGGGCGGTCGCTCGGTCCCATCCTGCGCGGCGAGGCCGACCCGCACGACCACCGGGACGCCGTCTACTGCGACTACCTGAACGCTATGCCCTGCCGAAAACCGCCCGCCTACGGTGCCATGCTGCGCGACCGGCAGCGCAAGGTCTGCGTCTACTTCGGCGATGCGCTGGGCGAGGGCGAACTGTACGACCTGACCGCCGACCCCGGCGAGCACGTCAACCTGTGGGACGATCCCGCGCGCGCCGACGAGCGCCGTGAGATGACGCTGCGCTGCTTCGAGCGGAGCGTGTTCACCATGGACCCGTGGCCTCCGCGCGTAGGCTACTACTGAGGGGCCGTGGGAGCGATGCGACGGCGGATCTGGCCGGCGCTGGCCGCGATTGCGCTGAGCTGCGCGGGCGCATGGGCGCAGCCATCGCCTGCCCCTTGCCGCCGTTCCCCCCACCGGGAACCCTTCGCCCTGTCTTCCCCGTCGAATCCCTCGAATCTCCCCAACGTTCCGCGCGCGCCGGACCACTAAGTGAGTGACGCGCGTCAGGGATCCCGCCGCGAAGACCGTCGGACCGACGACGTATCCGATGGGACTGACCGCCCATGATGCTTGGTCTGCTGAGCACCGAGGCGCCGGCGCCGCCGCCCGACCTCGGCGAGAGGATGCGCGGGCGCGACCGCCACGCGTGGGAGCGGATCGTCGCCGATGAGCACGGGCGGCTGTTCAACCTGCACCTGCGCCTGACCGGCGACCGCGAGGCCGCCGCCGACCTGACCCAGGAGAGCTTCGTCGAGGCCTGGGACAGCGCGGAGCGCTTCTCGGGCACGGGCTCGCCGCGCGCCTGGCTCTACGGCGTGGCGCTCAACGTCAACCGGAGCTGGCTGCGGCGGCAGGGGCGACATGAGCCGCCCGATGAGCTGGGCGAGGACGCGCCCGACCCCGAACCGACCGCCGAGGAGATCGCGATCCTGCGCGAGCGCACCGATCTCGTGCTGGACGCGGTGCGGCGGCTGCCGGAGACCTACCGACGCACCGTGGCGCTGCGCTACTTCGCCGGACTGACCGCGGCCGAGATCGCCGCGGGCGAGGGCATCGCCCCCGGCACGGTGCGCTGGCGCCTGCACGAAGCGAACAGGCGGCTCTGGGCGATCTTGCAGCCGGAGCTGGGAGAGGAGGGCGATCATGGATCAGGACAGGACGGAGAGCTGCGCATCGCCCCTTGACGAGGTGCTGGACAATCTGCCGGAGGAGGCCGCGCCCGAGGGCCTGCAGCAGCGGTGTCTGGACGCCCTGGACGAGGCCGCCGCGCAGACGCGCCCGGATCACCCGCGCTGGTGGGCGCCGGTGCGCAACGTGGTGGCAGTCGCCGCCGGGCTGCTGCTGGTTGTGGGCACGCTCAATCTGGTCCAGGTGGACCGCAACCGCACGGGCCACGAGCGTGCGCGCATGGTATCCGCTCTGTCCAACGAGAGGCAGTTGGAGGTCGCCGTGCCCGACGACGGGGTGGCCGCTGAGGTGCCTGCCGAGCCGCAAGCTGCGCCGCCGCCGGCTCCGGCATCGCCCCCGGGGCGGGACGAAGTGCAGGACTACGGCGCTGACTACGCGCTCAGGCTCGCCGAGCCCGGTCCCGAGGGCCCGGGCAATCCT